>NZ_JCANTN010000003.1:0-101213 GCF_059568515.1 Soehngenia saccharolytica DSM 12858
AAACAAGCCCAAAAAGGTTGCATTAGGTGCTGTAATGAGAAAATTAGTAAATATTATATTCGCCGTCATGAGAGACAAAAAGCCTTTTGAGCTAAGAACCCCAGAAGAGCATGAGGAACTACTTCTTACTAGGTCTTCAGTAGCCTAATGATCTGTATTTAATGTTTAGTTTTCAAAGAACAATTTTAAATAACAGCTTCGTTTTTTAAACCAATAATCATTGGTTTATTAGGTGTGCATTTTTTTATTATTAATTTTTCAAAAAATATTTAATATTATTTTGCTAAAATCTATTGACTTTAATTAGCTGGTCTTTTTTAATTGTTATATTTTTGTAATTAATTCATTTAGTTAATGCTTACTGATATTATTATGTTTAATACCCAATTGTTTTGTATAAAAACATTTTATAGTAATTCTTTACAAATAAAAAGAACCCACAGAATGTGGATTCTAATATCCTTGAAATGAGTCTGTTTTTATGTTTTGTTTGTCAATTCCCATGTTTATCAACTTCTCAGTAAACATATTATTCATTCCAGGTGAACCTGAGATGTAATAATTCCCGTTGTTATTATATTGCTTTGCAAACTCCTCTATTTCTTTATTGAATTGATCTCTATTTGAGATTAGCAAAACTTCTACTCCTTCAATATTTTCTCCAATTTGAAGCAATTCTTTCTCATAAGCAAACTCATTTCTATCATCAGAGTAAAGTAGTCTTATGTGTTTTACTTCTTTCTTATTTAATTCTATGTCTTTTAAAAACGCTCTCATTGGGGTAACTCCTATTCCACCAGCTATAAGTACAGTAGGTTTTTTTAAGTCTTCCAATATAAATTTCCCCATAGGTTTGTCTATGAGCATTACATCCCCTGGTATGAGCTTTAGTAAATTTTTCTTAAAATTAGTGCAAGTATCTACAATTCTCGTTGAAAACATAAATTCATCTTCTTCTTTAACAGAAGCTATACTAAATATTCTATGCTCTTTTTCATCTTCAGCTAGTGGGATTTTTAATTCTTTAAATTTAAAAACTGTGTGTTGCCCAGCAGTCCAAACATAATCATTTGGTTTTTCAAATACAAATGAGTATATATCACTAGTTTCTTTTACAATTCTCTTAAGCACAATTTCCTTATTTAAACTATCCATATCATATCGCCCCTTTCGTTTTCCATATATGTATACCCATAATTTGTTAATTTCATCTAGCTTATCCTAAAATATCGCCATTTTTTACTCTCTTATCTGGTACAACAAGAACAACTCCTCCTTCAGAGTAAGTCCCTAACACTAAAACTTCAGATTTAAAGCCAGCGATGTTCTTCTCTGGGAAATTTACTACTGCAAGTATTTGTTTGCCAATTAAATCTTTCTCAGTATAATGGGATGTAATTTGTGCACTTGATTTCTTAATTCCAATTCCTTCGCCGAAATCTATCGTAAGTTTATATGCTGCCTTCTTGGCTTTGTCAAAATTTTCAGCATCTATTATTTCACCAACTCTAATGTCCAATTTTTGAAAATCATCAAAAGTTATGGTTTCTTTTATGTTCATATTACCACCTTATCCTTTCATAATCGACATATCTATAATATATTTTATTTTCTTCAAATACCTCAGATTCATTGACAATTTTCCAGTCAGGATCTAAATCTAGATTGGGTATAAATGCATCGGCGTCTGGAAAATCCATAAATACTTTTGTTATATATGCTTTATTTGAAAAAAGCAACAATTGCCTTGCAATTGTACCTCCGCCAGCGACAAAAACTTCTTTTTCCTTATTCGGGTTAATCTCTTTGAGTAAAGGAAATAAATCTTCAAGTGAATTTAAGACAATGAATCCATCTTTGTGAAATTCTGTGCTTCTTGTAACGACAATGTTTATTCTGTTTTCAAGAGGTTTTTTTTCAGGTAATGCTTCTACAGTTTTTCTGCCCATAATAACTATATGTCCTTCTGTTATTCTTCTGAATCGATGCAAATCCTCTTCTATAGCAACCAACATTTTGCCATTTGCACCTATCCTCCAATTTCCATCTACTGCAAATATCAAATTCATGTTTTATCACTCCTTGGTTGTTTTCTTCTATATAATAATATTTTCCCCATTGTTGATATAAACCAGCCAATCATAAGCAATCAGTGTATTATATTCATTATACTATATTCGTTGCCTGCATTGTAACACAATCGTAAATTGATTGTTTATTGTAAAGGTGATATGATTTAGACAAGTATAAGGGAAAGAAAGGAGATAATTATGAAAAAGTTTTTAGTAGTGAGCTTATCTGTGCTGTTAATTTTTTCATTAGCTGCATGCTCAAATAACAATGATGAAGTGAATGAACCCGATAATCCAATAGATGAAACACCTATTGAAAATCCTGATAATGGCAATGAACCAGAGCCAGTAGAAAACTATACAAAAGAAGTTACTCTGTATTTTGCTAACAACGATTATGTTGAAACAGGAAATGAAGAATACGATTGGCTAATAGAAGAAAAAAGAGAGATCAATTACGAAGGGACAACTTTGGAAGAAGCTATTGTGCGCGAACTTATGAAAGGTCCAGTAGACACTGAAAATATGAGCACAGGTTTTCCTAGTACTGTGAAATTAATAGATGTAACAGTAGATAAAGACAAGACTTGTTATGTTAATTTTGCCCAAGACGGTCTATATGGAGGCAGCATGGAAGAGAGTTATATAATAGCACAAGTAGTTAATTCATTGGTCGGTATAGATAGCGTTGATAGAGTCCAATTTTTAATAGACGGTAAACCTGCTGAAACTTTAATGGGTCATATCAGCATTGAAGAACCATTTGAATCATTTGAACAATAATATAAGACATAGCCTAGGCTATGTCTTATATTATTAACAAGACTTTGTTCCCAGCAGGGTCTTTTGTGAATATCCCTTCTGGTTTCTTTTCAACTAAATAATCATTTGCTTTGAGCTTATTTTATAAATCTGAGAGTTTTTCTTCCGTGGAGACTTTTATAGTGTAATAGTCCAGTCCAATCGCATTCTCAGGTGGGGCTGGAATCCCTCTGCCATTCCAAATATTAAATCCAATGTGATGATGATACCTCCCCTGTGAATAGAAATACGCCGAATTCGGTAACTCCAGAGTCTTCTCAAAGCCTAGAAGTTCGTAAAATTTAGCATTTTTATTAAGGTCATCTACATGTAGATGCATATGCCCTAATACAGTCTCTTCGGGCATCTTATCCCATATATTTCCATCAGCTAAACTCATCAGTCCCCTGTAGTCTAGTGGATCAGTTACCATCCTAAGCTTTCCATCAACAAACCAGTTTTTCTCATCAGTATCAGCATAAATCTCTATTCCATTGCCTTCACTATCTTCGAAATAAAAAGCTTCACTCACTCCATGATTAGCTCCACCAACAATTTCTACATCCTTGTCTTTAACATGGTTTATGAACTTTCCCAAATCTAGTCTTGAAGGCAATTTAATTGCATAGTGATACAATCCTGTTGTGTGCGGCGGCTTTGCTATTGGGTTTATGGGTCTCTCTAAAATTATAAGTGGATTTTTTAAATCTGCTGATAACGTATACTCTTTACCTGAATCAATTACTGTAAGTCCAAGTACTTCTGTATAAAACTTAACACTCCTATCCAAGTCCATTACTTTGAGTTTCAGATTTGCTGGATAACTCAATGGGTATTCGTGATATTTTGACATATTGACCACCTTCTATATATTGGTGACAATAATATACCCCGTATATGTATATTTAAACTAATTTATTATTTTTGCGCCTTCAGTTTCTATTCTATGTTCAAAAGTTTTCCAGTTTCCCGATTTTTTCCCCAACCAACTGTCTAATTTTTGTTTAAACTCGTTGTCGTCTTTATTAACAATGCACATTATAGTTGGCCCGGCTCCGCTTAAAAACACAGCTAATGCTCCCAATTCATATGCAATATCAAATATCTCATATGAATTTTCTATCAAATTCATTCTATATGGCTGGTGAATTTTATCTTCCGTAGCGTATTTAAGCATATCAAGATTGCCATTTATTAGAGATGATATCAATAGTGCAGTCCTTTGAATATTAAATACAGCCGTATCTAAGGTTAACTCTCTTGGTATAACCTCTCTAGATGATTTAGTCGACAATTCGAACTCTGGTACGAGTGCAACCAATTTGACCAGTTCTTTTGGAATTATCTTGTTGGTTAACACTTTACTGTTTTTAACTGCGCTTATAGTAATTCCCCCATATAGTGCGGCAGACACATTGTCAGGATGACCTTCAATTGAATTTGCGAGATTGAGTACATCTTCGCCACTTAGTGGGAAATCTAAGATTTTATTTGCACCTAATACCCCTGCCACTATACAACTTGCAGAAGAGCCAAGCCCTCTGCTAATCGGAATATTGCTATCTGTTTCTATCCTTGTGTCAATTATCTCTACCCCTAAATGTTCAAATACTGCATAATATGATCTATAGATTAAATTGTCTCCTCTAAACCCTTTTGGCGCATCTGTGAATGTAAATGTATTATACATGTCTATTGCCAGAGCTAGACAGTCAAATCCCGCGCCTAGATTGGCGCTAGTTGCAGGAACTTTTATTTTAAACATCTAAACCACCTACTTTATAGTGTTTAATAGTTTTTCTTTCATCTTGCCTTTTTCGACAACTATTTCTCTTGTCTTGTCTTGCTTAAAAAGATTCAATATCTGCGTTGGAATTTCAGTGCCTGACAAAATTGAAAGTTTATTTACACTATCTAATTCATCAGTTGTGCTTATATTAAACGCTTTCAATATTTCTTTAGGAAATTTATAAGGACTTGCAGTTGATACGATAACAGTGTGAGTGGGATCCTTGGTTTCAGTTAAATACTTTTGGTATACCCCATATGCTACCGCTGTGTGCGGGTCAATTATATAGTTGTATTTGTCAAATACAAATTTAATGCTCCTTTCCACTTCTTCTTGTTTCATATAATCAGCATAAAATAAATCTGTGCCAATATCTATATTGTAATAGCCTTGTTCTTTCAATTCCTTCATCTTGTTTTTAACCAATTCATCATCTTTTGTTAAATCAAACAACAGCCTCTCCAAATTGCTTGAAACTAAGATGTCCATAGATGGCGATGAGGTTCTTATAAGGTTTCTATTGGAATTATAACTCTTGGTTTTAAAGAAATATGTAAGTACATTGTTTTCATTTGAAGCAACTATAAGCTTATTGATTGGCACTCCAAGTTTATACGCATAATACGCTGCTAAAATATTGCCAAAGTTTCCAGTTGGAACGCAAAAATTTATACAGTCTCCAAGAGATATTCTCCCCATTTTAAGTGCTTCTAAGTAAGTATAAACATAATATACTACCTGCGGCAGGAGTCTAGCTATATTTATTGAATTTGCAGAAGTAAGCTTTAATTCTCTTTTTTCAAGTTCTTTGAGAAATTCGGTGTCGGAAAATAAATCCTTTACCTCGTTCTGAGCATCATCAAAATTCCCTAATAACCTAAAGACATAAGTGTTGTTTCCTTCTTGCGTGATCATTTGCCTTTCTTGAATAAAGCTCACGCCATCATTTGGGAAAAAAACAGCAACTTTAAATCTATCTAGATTTTTAAATCCTTCCAATGCAGCTTTGCCTGTATCTCCAGATGTAGCCGTCAAAATGAGAAAATTCTCTTTTATGTTCTCTTTTACAATAGATAACTGCAATAGTTGGGGAAGTAAAGACAATGCAATGTCTTTAAACGAAAGAGAACCCCCATGGTAAAGCTCTAAAAAACTTACATCCCCGAAATCTTTTAATCGAACAACCCCATCTTTGAATTTTTCATCGTAAGCTCTACTGACAGCTTCATCTAACCCATATTTTAAATCATCAAAAAAGCAACTTAATATGTGTTTGCACAGTTCATTATATGGCATACCTATAAATGAAACTATATTGTCTAATGGCTTGAACTCTTTAGGAACGAAAAGTCCACCATCTTTGGCTATGCCTTGAATTATGGCTTTCGCTGAATTTACTGTATTGTTTTTATCTCTTGTACTTATATAATCCATTTTGTTCACCTTACTCATCAATTTTAATTATGGAATAATCTTCTTTTCCTATCTCGCTTAAATTATCCATGATATCAAGAATACCAATTTCATTTGTGATAATGACAAATGGGTTTTCCTCAGAAATGCCCTCTTTGATATAATCTCCGGGGATATCAATCATCTTATTGCTAATTCTGATGTAAAAGCTTCCCTTTAAGCCCGATATGCCATTTTGAAAACCTCTGGCTCTCAATGGACTTGAATAATCCTCATTTGAAATTGCTTCTATTAAATCCGATAGTACTGAATTTGCAGTTTCATACATTCCTGCCCCTTCTCCAATAAAGCTTAGTTCTCCAACCTTATCTCCCGTAAAGCTTACAATATTTTTCCTATAATCTATATTGTAGAACAAGTTTTTTGCACTTATTGCAGTAGGCAGCACACTTACTTCGTATCTGCCATTTAGAACATTTGCAGATGCAATTAACTTTACTTTTAAGCCCTTTTGTTTAAGTGTCTCTATATCATAGGAAGATACATTGCCTATGCCATTTACTAAAATATCATCTTCTATTATACTCGTTCCAAATCCTAAAGTAGAGAGTATTCTAATCTTTCTCATTGAATCAATTCCGTCAATGTCATCGCTGGGATTTTGTTCGGCATAGCCTAGATCTTGAGCTTTCGTTAATGCCTCATAGAAGCTTATGTTTTTTTCATATATATTTGTGAGTATATAGTTTGTCGTCCCATTTAAAATTGCACGAATATTTACTATTTCATTTAGTTTTATTTGTTCTTTCATTTCTCGAATTATTGGAATTGCCCCACCCACACTGGCTTCATAAAGAAATTTTAAGTCTTTCTGTTCAAATAAAGTCGATAGCTCTTCGTAGTATGCACTTACTAAAGCTTTATTCGAAGTTATGAAATGTTTATTGTATTGGAGAGCTTTTTTAGCATATCTATAGGCATCTTCAGCACTTGGGGTAACCTCTATAATGATGCCAATTTCTTCGTCTAAAAATATGTCATCTTCATTAATAGTCAAAAGATTGGGATTTACTTTTACTTTCCTATCCTTGTTCGTATTTTTTACTAAGATCTTCTTAATATTAATCTCTTCCTGCAAAATCAATTCCAAATAATCTTTTCTTTCCTCAAATGTGCTGTAAACTCCAGCACCTACAGTTCCAAATCCTAAAAGTCCTATATTAATCATGAAAGCACTCCTTCCTTTATGAGAAGTTCTCCAATCTGTACTGCGTTTGTTGCCGCACCTTTTCTTATGTTATCAGCAACCACCCATAAATTCAAGCCATTTTCCACACTGTAATCTCTTCTAATCCTGCCCACAAAAACTTCATCTCTGCCCTGAGCATGTATTGGCATGGGGTATTTATTGTTCTTCGCATCATCAACTACTATTATTCCGTTAAATTGGCTTAATGTCTCTCTTACGTCATCTAAGTCAAATCCTGTTTTCAATTCAACATTGATGGATATGCTGTGCCCAAATCTAACTGGAACCCTAACCGTAGTTGCTGTTATTTTCAAGTTTTCATCGTGAAGTATTTTCTTCGTTTCATTTATCATCTTCATCTCTTCCTTAGTGTAACCGTCATCTAAAAATGCATCAATATGCGGAATTACGTTGTTCTTAATTGGATAAGGGTAAAAATCATTTCTACCAGTGTCTAAGTCGTTTAATCCCCTTTGTCCAGAACCTGAAACAGCTTGATAAGTTGAGTATATTATCCTCTCTATCCCATATTTGTCATATAATGGCTTAAGTGCTACTACGCTTTGAATAGTGGAACAATTCGGATTAGCTATGAGGGTTTTATTAATATTTACATCTTCTGGGTTTACCTCGGGGACTACTAGTCCGACATCTTCTCTCATTCTAAAACTCGAACTATTGTCGATGCATATTACACCTCTTTTTGTCAATTGAGGTATGTATTTTTCACTGACAGCACCACCTGCAGCAAAAAACACCATGTCTAAACTATCTTCAAATATTCCTTCATTCAGCTCCTCAATCTTAGTTGTCTTATCATTGAAATATATCTCTTTATCTTTAGATTTTCTTGAAGCGTACAGTCGCAACTCATCCATATGAAAATTTCTTTCTTCCAAAATACTTATAATATTTCTTCCAACAAGCCCCGATGCTCCTACTATGCCTACGTTTAACATGACAAAGTCCTCCTTATTCGTAGAATGCTCTATAAATCGATTTAATTGCCGTCTCAAAATCACTGTTTTCAATGCCTATGATGATATTTAATTCACTCGAACCTTGTGATATCATTCTTATATTTACACCATTATCAGACAGTGCAGAAAACACTCGTGCCGAAATCCCCTTGGTTCTAATCATTCCTCTTCCAACCACAGCAACTAATGCCATATTTGAAGATGAGATTATATTGTCTGGGTTTAAATAAATACGTATTTCTTCTTTTATTTTTGAAAGTTTTCCGTTTAATTCTTCATCTGAAACTATTACAGATATGGAGTCTATTCCAGATGGCATATGCTCAATTGTTATGTCGTTTGTCTCGAATACAGATACTAGCTTTCTTAAAAAGCTCTTATCGCTATTCATCAATGTTTTCTCAACAGTAATTACTGTGAAATCTTTTCTCCCAGCAATGCCTGTGATTAAATTATCCCTGCTGGATCCCCATGTTTCTGGCACTATTAAAGTGCCTTTGTCTTCTGGTTTGTTTGTATTTTTAATATGAATAGGTATTCCCTTTTTCTTTACTGGGAATATTGCCTCCTCATGCAGCACTTTAGCACCCATATAGGATAATTCCCTAAGCTCTTTGTATGTTATTAAATCAATTTCTCTTGGATTATCCACTATTTTGGGATCTGCCACTAAAAATCCTGATACATCTGTCCAATTTTCATAAAGTTTAGCATCCAAAGCATTTGCAACTATTGCTCCGGTAATATCCGAGCCACCTCTAGAAAATGTTCTGATCTCAGATCTAAACGAGCCATAGAATCCAGGTATTATGTACTTAATATCTTCATCAAGCTTAATGTGCTTTAACAGTTCTCTATTTGTATTTAATTCATCAATTTCATTAGTCTCATTAAATAAAATGACATCGCAAGCATCTATGAACTCGTATCCCAAATATTTTGCAAGCAGCATTCCATTGAGGTATTCACCTCTGCTTGCGCAATAATCTCTGCTTGCGTTATTCTCGATATTAACCTTTATATCAGTTAATATGCTTTCAAGATCTAAATCGATGAAGAGTTTATCTCTTATTTCAAAAAATCTTTCAGCTATCATCTGAAAGATGTCATCGAATTTAAGTCCATGTGAGGAAAGTTGATAACACATATACAATAAATCTGTGATTTTATGGTCTTTATCATCTCTTTTACCCGGTGCAGATGGCACTATGACTTTCATGTTTGGATTATTATATGCAATTTCTTTTACTCTCTCAAATTGAGTGGAAGTGGCTAATGAGCTACCCCCAAATTTTGAAATGACAATGTCGTTCATTTTATCCACCCCTCACATTAAAATTGCGCTCATCCTAAAAAGGACAAGCGCACACTCGTATCCACCTAAATACAAAAAACACTATAACGTTTAGTTTACGCTCAAACTTACTTAAGTTCAGAATGAGAACTCGGGAAGCGGTATTTCAGTTAGCTTATACTACGAAAGTCTTTCAGCCGGTGAACTTTCTTCTCTTTTAGTCATTGTCTAACTTACTTTCAACCCTCATCGTTTTTAATTATTTTATAGTGTTAAAGAAAGTATGTCAAGAATTTTTTAAATCTTCTTTATAAATTCTTTAATAAATGCTGGAAGGTCGTTAGGATTTCTAGAAGTTATTAAATTTCCATCAACAACAACCTCTTTATCTACCCATTTAGCGCCTGCATTTACTAAATCATCTTTAATGCTATAGAAAGATGTTACTTCTCTTCCCTTTAAGTCACAGCATGACGCTAACATCCATGGCCCATGGCATATAGCAGCAATGGGCTTGTTAAGTTCATTGAATTTCTTTACCAAACCCTTTGTGTTTTCATTTCTCCTCATGAAATCAGGTGAAAATCCACCTGGGATAACTAATCCCGCATATTCTTCCGGATTTATTTCATCTGAAGCATGAGTGCTTTTGATCTTAAATCCTGATTTGCTCTCGTATACTTTATCTTTTTCGCTTCCAACTAGACTAACCTCAAAATCTTCTCTAAGCCTATGGTAAGGGAATATTAATTCCTGTTCGTCAAACATGTTTTCTACTAAAATTGCTACTTTCTTCATTTAAATCCCTCCTGTTAATTTGATCATTTATTATCTACCCTAAACAATTTTCTTCTAATCTTTAAATTTATGTTGAATGTTTATTTTGCTTTATATATAATTATAGTTAGTTGCAGGTATGGCGGAATTGGCAGACGCGCTAGATTCAGGTTCTAGTGAAGGCGACTTCATGCAGGTTCGACTCCTGTTACCTGCACCAAATTTATTTTTTGGAGATAAATATGTTCAGAGAAATGAGAAGAAATAAACAATCACTAAATGAAGACGACATAGAAAATGTCCTAAATAGATGCACAAACGGAATACTCGCATGTATTGGTGATGATGAATACCCTTATGCGGTTCCATTAAGTTATGTATATCACAATAAAAAAATATACTTTCATTCAGCAAAAAGTGGCCACAAGGTCGATGCAATCATGAAAAATCCTAAAGTCTCATTCGCAATAGTAGATGAAGATAGGATTGTAAGCGCTGAATACACAACTTATTTTAGAAGTGTGATAGCATTTGGAAAAGCTAGAATTGTCGATGGCGATGAACATTTAGACGCCTTTAGGGCGCTTGTCGAAAAATATTCTAGTGATCAGAGTTTTGAAGATAAAGAGAAAGAAATAAGCAATTGTAAAAATGCTCTTATTGTAGCTATAGACATTGAACATATGACTGGAAAAGAAGCTATTGAATTAGTGAGAGAAAAAAATAAATAATTTTAAAAAAACTATTGCATTTTATTTTATTGTATTATATAATATAAAAGTCGGTAAGATGTCGGGGTGTAGCGCAGTTTGGTAGCGCACGTGGTTTGGGACCATGGGGCCGGGGGTTCGAATCCTCTCACCCCGACCATTATTTTAATTATAAATCGCAGTCAAATGACTGCGATTTTTTTGTTTGTAATCAAGTTGTAACATAATTGTAACTCTTTAATAATATATTTACCATATAATATATACAGCATGTTAACAGAAAGGAGTAAGATATGAAAAAGAGAATCATTAGTTTTGCTTTATTATTAGTTATCATTTTGGCGGCAATGCCATTACCTTCAATAGCTGCAAGCGCTACATTGCCCACTACAATTTACGAGAGAGTGGAAGAAACCCCTCTTTCATCAGGTGCTACTCATCAAAAGATTCAAAGATTTACTACATCTGGTTGGATGCAAATAAACGTCATCAAAATAAATCTAACAGATGAGTACACTCAAGTTAAAGGAATGTATAATCCTGAAGGCTTAAGCCTAAGAGATACAGTATCTAACATGGTTGACAAGACTGGGGCTATTGCCGGAATAAACGGTGATTATTTCAATTATAATCCTGTCCCAAACTCTTTAGGTACTCTTATAAATGACAGTGTTATGATATCATCACCTATAAGAAGCCCATACAGCCTTCCAACTTTCTATATGGATTATAATAACAACGCTTTCATTGATTATATCGACCAAACAATGTCTGCTAAAAATTTACGGACTGGGAAAACTATAAATATAAGCACTTACAATAAAGTTTCAACTGATCAAACAGTTGTGACATTGTTAGACAGAAATTGGGGACCAAAATCTTTAGGAGGTACATATAATAAAGAGTTAGTTGAAGTTTTAGTATTAAATGGTATTGTATCGGAAAAAAGAGTAGGGGGAGAACCCTTTAATATACCAAAAGAAGATAACTCATATGTTTTAGCAGTAAAAAATCACTTGTTAAACGATCTAGAAGTTGGAGATGAAATAGAATTAAGCATAGTGACTAAGCCTGATATCTTTAATATAAAAACTGCATTGGGAGCAGGCAGTATAGTATTAAAAGATGGCGTTGTCACATCGACAAACATCCAAAGTACAGGAGTCCACCCAAGAACTGGAATAGGCATTAATAAAGACAACAATGTCGTTTACCTTGTGACAGTTGACGGAAGGCATAGCTCTTTTAAAGGAATTGAGCAGCCCATGTTAGGAGCAATCCTTAAAGATTTAGGTGCGTATAATGGGGTTAACTTAGACGGTGGTGGGTCCACTACTATGGCACTTAAGCCAAAGGGAACTTCAAAGCCTTATTTGGTGAATATACCAAGTGAAGGCAGCCAAAGGCTAGTTGTCAATGGTCTGGGTGTATATTCGGATGCTCCGATTGGCGAGTTGGCATATATACAAATTATTCCTAAATCTTCAAAGATGTTTGCCGGTGGTGAAGTAAGTTTTACTGTAAAAGGTTTTGACCAGTATTACAACCCAATTGACATTGATAAGTCACAGCTTGTCTGGTCCACTTCAACTGCTGATTCTTACGTCGAAAATTTAGTATTTAGAGCAAACAGCAAGGGTTTAGTCAATATTACTTGTGATTATAACGGAATTAAAGGCACAGCAGATGTCGAAGTCTTAGGTGAAATAAAAGAGATCATACCATCTGTTGAAAAATTCAACATTTCTCCAGGTAATTCAAAATCACTTGGATCATTTGTTGGAAAAGATGATCAAGGAAAAACAGGAGCTTTAAGCCTTTCAAATTTAAGTTTTGAAGTGATAGGCGGCATTGGAGAGGTAAAAGACGGAGTGTTTTATGCTTCAAATACAAATGGCTCTGGTGCTATAGTTGTAAAAAGTCAAAATGCGGTTGCAAGCATATTAGTTTCTGTTGGCTCAACTCCTAATATTGTAAATTCTTTTGAAAAAGAAACAAATATAAAATTCGCTGGCTATCCCAACGATGTGACAGGAAGTGTGTCTTTATCAGGACAAGCTAAAGATGGCAGCAAGAGCATAGCTTTAAAATACGACATGTCAAAAGGCACAGGAACTAGAGTTGCATATCTAAATTTTACACATACTAAAAATGGGTACCCGTTAAGTGGAAATCCACCCAAGATAGGCATTTGGGTAAAAGGAGACAATTCAAACACTTGGCTGAGAGGTACAATAATAGACAAAGCTGGCAAATCATATGTGATAGACTTTGCTAAATCAATTGATTTTAGCGATTGGAAATACTTAGAGGCAAGTATTCCAAGTGGAGTAAGTTATCCAATAAATTTGCAAAGAATTTATGTAGCTGAAACAAATTCAGCAAATAAACCTTCAGGAACCATTCTAATTGATGCACTGACATCCTATACGCAATCTCCTTATATGACTAATGGGTATCCTAATTCGACAATAGTTTCTGACCCATTAGAAAAGAAAGTAGATGCAACCAGCGGCAGCAAGAAAATCTCAGTATATACAGAGCCAAAGATATCAGGAAACACGCTCATGGCAAAGATAATAGACACAAGTAGATTGAAGGGGCTAAAAAATTCACTTTCAACATCAAATATTGGTATAAGAATGGGGACAATGAGTTCAGGCTTTAAAAATGGCATTAATCACAGTGCTATCATAGATGGAACAAAATCCTATGGAAGTTCTAAAAATGGCGATGTTTACTTCATCACATTGAGATCTACAAAAGAAGGAATAAGAGCATTTGACAGCAGTCAATGGACAAAATTGATGAAAGATCTAAACGATAGGGCAGAGAATAATATAATAATCACACTCCCTGCTGTTTATACAAGTTTTACTGATAAGTTGGAATCAGAACTCTTACATGAGAAATTAAGTGAAGCAGCAAATAAAACAGGTAAAAGGATATTTCTCGTTCAAGTTGGAAACACTAGCAAAGCTGAATTAAAAGATGGAGTGAGGTATATAACTATCAATGATTCAAGTATATCAACTCCTGAAGGTTTAAAAAATTACTCATATGTGGATTTTGTATTTAACGGCTCTACAATTAATTACCAATTAGTTTTCCCATTTAAATAAGAGATGCTTAGAGCATCTCTTATTTTTATCTGTATCTGCTACTGTCATTTTGTTGTAAACTTTTATCCAACAAATTCAATGACTCTAAAGACTTCCCTGTGCCAATAGCTACACATTCTATTGGATTGTCTGCAATTCTAGTCTTAATTCCAGTTTCCTCTTCAATGAGCTTATCTAGCCCATAAAGTAAAGCTCCACCTCCAGTTAAATAAATGCCAAAACTGCTTATGTCAGCTGCTAATTCTGGTGGAGTCCTCTCAAGCACATAGTGGACAGCATCAACTATTTCTCTAACTGGCTCGTTCAAAGCTTCTAGCATATCATTTGATGAAATATTAATTGTCAGAGGAAGTCCATTTAATAAATTCCTACCCTTGACTTCTGCAAACTTCTCCTTCTCATATGGATAAGCACAACCTATTTCTTTTTTTAAATTCTCGGCAGTCATATCTCCAATCATCATATTGTATTTCTTTCTGATATACTTAACAATTGCTTCATCGCATTCGTCTCCCGCTATCTTTATAGATTTGCTTTCAACAATGCCCCCAAGAGAGATTACTGCTACATCTGTAGTTCCTCCCCCAATATCTACTATCATATTTCCACTGGGTTGAGTTATGTCAAGTCCTGCTCCAATAGCCGCTGCAACAGGCTCCTCTATTAAATAAGTCTTGCTAGCGCCTGCTTCAGCGCTCGCTTCCATGACTGCCCTTTTTTCAACTTCTGTTACACCACTTGGAACGCATATGATTATTCTAGGCTTTAAAATCATCTTCCCAATAGCTTTTTCAATGAAAAACTTAAGCATTCTCTGTGTTATGTCATAATCAGATATAACTCCATCTTTAAGCGGCCTGATAGCTACGATATTCCCGGGAGTCCTGCCAATCATTCTCCTAGCTTCTTCGCCAACTGCTAAAAACTTATTAGTATACTGGTCAATAGCAACTACGGAAGGTTCTCTCAACACTATGCCCTTTCCCTTAATATATACTAAAATGGAAGCAGTACCTAAATCGATGCCAACGTCAGCTCTTAGTGCGCTCATCAATATCATCTCCATTCATTCAAAATTCTTGTCTGTAAATATTTGCTCCTAGCTTTCTAAACTTTTCTTCAATTCTATCATAACCTCTGTCAATATGATATATTTCATCAATTATAGTCTTGCCTTCTGCTACTATTCCTGCCAATACCAATGCTGCCCCGGCTCTTAAATCAGTAGCTTTTACCTCTGCTCCAAAAAGTTTGTCTTTTCCTTCTATAGTGGCAGCTCTTTCAATTACTGTTATGTCTGCTCCCATTTTCTTTAGTTCTTCTACATGCATAAACCTGTTTTCAAATACTGTTTCAATCACTGTGCTTGTTCCCTCTAAAACTGTCATAAGCGCCATGAATTGAGCCTGCATATCCGTTGGAAACCCAGGATAAGGCATAGTTTTTATATCGATAGCTTTCAAATGATCGTTTCCTATTACTCTAATAGAGTCAACATCTTCTTCCACAGTGCATCCACATTCTCTCAATTTCGCAGATACCGGTTTCATATGGCTTGTGATGACATTTTCTATTATTACATCTCCTTTGCTTATTGCTGCCCCTAACATTAAAGTACCCGCTTCAATCCTATCAGGAATGATTGAATGCCTTGCACCACCTAGATGTTGTACTCCTCTGATTTTTATTGTTGAAGTACCTGCTCCTCTTATGTCTGCACCTAATTTATTTAAAAAATTAGATAGATCGACGATTTCAGGCTCCATTGCGGCATTGTCTATGATAGTTTCTCCTTGTGCCATAGTCGCAGCCATCATTATGTTTTCAGTTGCCCCAACCGATGGGAAATCGAGGTAAACCATGTCTCCAATCAGTTTTTCAGTATGCGCAAATACATTATCCTCATTTTGAACTACTTCAGCGCCTAAAGCTCTAAAACCCTTTAAATGCAAGTCAATTGGTCTTGCTCCTATAGCACAGCCTCCAGGAAGAGAGTTTTTGGTTTTACCCAGTCGAGTTAGTAGTGGCCCCATGACCAAAAACGAAGCCCTCATCTTGTTCATGAGCTCGTATTTTGTTTCGAAGTTATTTAAATTCTTCGAATTTATCTTTATTGTATTTGTATCTAAATAGACAACTTCACTCCCTAAAGACTTTAGTACTTCACACATTATTTCAACATCTTTTAAATTTGGTACATCTTCCAATACAATATCTTCAGTTCCCAACAATGAAGCTGCTAAAATAGGAAGTGCAGCATTCTTTGCACCACTTACTCTTACTTTTCCATGCAATGGCGGGCTTTTCTCAACAACAATTTTCTCCAAGCAAATCTCCTCCAAATATATATAAATCGTTATTTTCAAATTTGTAATTATGTATATTATATCACTTATCAATTGTCGCTCTATTTAGATAATTTATCCAATAATATGTCGACAATTCTCTCACTAGCTTTTCCATCTCCATATGGGTTTACAGCTTTTGCCATCTTTGTGTATTCTTCATCATCGGTCAGTAGTTTCTTTAAATTTACAAATACATTTTCCTCTTCTGTCCCCACAAGTTTCGCCGTACCAGCGATTATGCCTTCAGGCCTTTCTGTTTCATCTCTTATTACAAGTACTGGTTTCCCAAGTGCTGGAGCTTCCTCTTGAAGTCCTCCTGAATCTGTAACGACAATAAAACTCCTTGCCATTAAATTTGTAAAAGGCTCATATTCTAATGGTTCTATTAGATATATGTCGTCATCCTCTCTAAAAACTCTGTTGGCAATTTCTCTTACCTTTGGATTTAAATGCACTGGAAATACAACAACAGCACCTTCCACTTCGTCTACTGCTCTCTTAATGCCTTTAAATATGTTCTCCATCTTTTCTCCGATGTTCTCTCTTCTATGACTAGTTAATAGTATCACTTTCTTATTATCAAAATCAATTTGGCTTAATACTTCATCTTTAAATTCATAGTTTTCTTTAACGGTGTACTTTAGTGCATCGATAACTGTATTCCCTGTTATGAATATGTTCTTTTCGTCATAGCCTTCTCTCAATAAATTATCTCTATTTGAAGCCGTCGGTGCAAAATGAAAATTAGTAAGCACTCCAGTCAATTTTCTATTTGCTTCCTCAGGATAAGGTGAATAAAGATTGTGGCTTCTTAATCCCGCCTCTACATGTCCAATTTTAATCTTTTGATAAAATGCTGCTAACGCTCCTGCAAAAACTGTAGTTGTATCTCCTTGTATGAGCATTATGTCAGGTGATTCTTTTTTTACAACATCTTCCAATCCCTTTAAAGCATTTATTGTTATATCTGTGAGAGTTTGGCCTGCTTTAAATATATTAAGGTCATAGTCCGGTTCAATGCCAAATAAATTAATTACCTGATCTAGCATTTGTCTGTGTTGTGCAGTCACACAAATGACTTGGTCTACTTTTCTTCTCTCCAATTCTTTAATGATGGGCGCCATTTTTATAGCTTCTGGTCTTGTCCCAAACACCGTCATCACTTTCATTTGTCTTCCTCCTTTTTATCTGTACCTGTTGAAAATAAGCCTATCCTAGATGCTAATAGGACAGCGCATATTAATACACCAGCAGCTACAAAAAGAGCAACTTTCGAATTGATTCTAGAGACCAATATTGCGAAGAAGCTAAATATTGCCGAAATCAAATAGAGAATCAAAACTGTTTTTTTATGAGAATATCCATGTTCCAATAGTCTATGGTGAAGATGCTTTTTATCTGCTTCCATTATGGACTGCCCATTTATCAATCTTCTCAAAATCGCAAAAGTTGTATCAAAAATAGGGAGTCCCAACACAATTATTGGAACGACAAATGATATTGTGGCCACACTCTTCATTACACCCTCAATAGATATAATAGAAAGCATAAACCCTAAAAACAATGCACCAGTATCTCCCATGAATATCTTCGCCGGGTTGAAATTATATGGCAAAAACCCTAGAGTTGCACCAGCAATAAGACTTGCTAAAGTAGCTGTGCCAAAATGACCATAAAGCGCTGCGACAACTATGAAAGAAAGACTTGATATAAACGAAACTCCAGCTGCAAGTCCATCTAATCCATCAATCAAATTCAACGTATTTGTAATCCCAACGATCCAAAAAAACGTCAGTGGAATGCTCAACCACCCTAGATATAATATACTGCCACTAGCTGAAAAAGGATTTGTCAAAAATTCTATTCTCACACCGAATTTTATCACTATTGAAGCTGCAATTATCTGGTACAATAGCTTTTCTTTAGCGGTAGTCCCTCTTAAGTCGTCTTTGATTCCAGCTAAAAACATGACTGAAGCGCCTACTATAATAGCTTTCATCTCTATCGACAGTGGAACAAACAGTATTATTCCTACTGTGACAGCGATGTATAAAGATACCCCTCCCATCAACGGCATCGGTTTCTTGTGCATTCTTCGGTTGTCTTTAGGAATATCTAAAGCTCCTATTTTAGGTGCAACTTTAATCATAACTGGAGTTAACAAAAGTGAAATTATAAATGCAGTAAAGAAAGCTATTATCGCTATGTTCATTTTCTTTTCTCCTAATAAAACTTATTTTGTTCCAAAAAGCCTATCCCCAGCATCACCTAGACCTGGTACAATATATGCGTGCTCATTCAATCTCTCATCAATAGCTGCTAAATATATATCTACATCTGGTGCGGCTTTTTGAACTACTTCTATTCCTTCAGGAGCAGCTATCAAGCAAACTAATTTTATACTTGTTGCGCCGCTGTTTTTCAAAATTTCAATTGCTGCAGATGCAGAACCTCCTGTCGCAAGCATTGGATCTAATAATATCAAATCTCTTTCACTTACATCTTGAGGTAGTTTACAATAGTATTCAACCGGTTTTAATGTTTCCGGGTCCCTGTATACTCCTATATGGCCTACTTTAGCTGCTGGTATTAAATCAAGCATGCCATCTACCATTCCTAGCCCAGCTCTTAGTATCGGTACCAATCCTACCTTTTTGCCAGAAATGACTGGCGACATCATCTTTGTGATAGGTGTTTCTATCTCTATGTTTTCAAGCGGAAAATCTCTAGTAACTTCATAAGCCATGAGTGTTGATATTTCTTTGACCAGTTCTCTAAATTCCTTGGATCCTGTATTTTTATCTCTAATTATTGTTATCTTGTGTTTTATCAATGGATGATCTAATAAAATTACTCTTGACATAACATTCTCCTTTCAAAATTTACTTAAAGTATTATAACATAGATTCTTCTATTTCACTAATCTTTTCTATCCTTCTCAAATGCCTGCCCCCTTGAAAAGTGGAATTTAAATAAGCATTCAAGATTTCCTTTGCCAAGTCTACCCCCAAAACTCTACCACCTAATGCTATCATGTTTGCGTTATTGTGTTCCATGCTCATCCTTGCAGAATATGTGTCTGAACAAAGGGCACATCTTATCCCCTTAACTTTATTTGCGGCAATTGAAATGCCTATACCAGTGCCACATATTACAACTCCTCTTTCAACTTCTTTGTTTACAACTGCCTCAGCTACTATTTTTCCATAGTCAGGGTAGTCAACTTTTGTCAAGTCATTTGTCCCATAATCTACAACTTCAATCCCCTGTTCAAGCATGTATTTTTTTAATTCTTCTTTCAATTCATATCCACCATGATCTGATCCTATACCTATTTTCATTCTCTCTCCTCCTGTAATTTCTCAATAAATTTATCAATATGATATTCTAGTTCTTCCATAGTTCTCTTATAGCCCGATAGGGATTCTCCAAATGGATCTTTTATGTCTCTTTCTTTGCCAGTTGCAACTTCGCTCAATAGTTTAATCTTATTAGAAAACATAGGGTAGTTTACAGACAACTGATTTTTTTGAGACTTTGTCATAACTAAAACTAAATCAGCCCAAGCTAAATCATCTGCGCTTATTTTCTTAGCTCTGTGTTTTGATATGTCTGCTATCCCTTTCATGGCAAGCAATGCATTTTTGCTTGGCAAGTCATTGTCTATTGCGTATATTCCTCTTGATTTTACCTCAATGTTTTTATTGAGTCTCTTCGCCTTGCTCTTTAAAATGCCTTCTGCCATAGGGCTGCGACATGTATTTCCTGTACAAACAAATAATACATTCATATTTATCCTCCAAATTTTAAGCTATATTCCCCCCGCTTGATTTTCTCAATCTGTTCATTATAGCAAGACCTATGCCTTCCTCTTTCACTCCTTCACATAATATCACATCTACGCCTAAATTATCTATCTGCCTTATATATTTAAATAAATTGTGAGCTATTGTCTCTAAATCCTTTATTGTACCTAAGCTCAATATGATATCTGCATTGTATTTATCTAAATTTTCATCTACGGTAAGAATGCCCACTTTTTTATTTTCCTTAGTAAGTTTATCATACATTTCATTTACTCTTTGTGTCATGTCATTACTATATAAAAATAAAACAAGCTGAGCTTTTGGCGCGTAATGCCTGTACTTTTGCCCAGGCGCTCTTGGTTTTACAATATCTTTTCCTTCTTTCAACGCTGGATCAAGTTCAACTTCTTTGAAATATCTTTCTAAATCATCAATAGTTATCCCACCAGGTCTTAGTATCATAGCTTTATCATTTGATAAGTCTACAACTGTCGACTCTAATCCTACTCTAGCATCTCCTCCGTCGATTATCAATGGAATTTTCCCATACATGTCTTCATATACATCTTTAGCACATGTAGGACTTGGCTTTCCAGATGTATTTGCAGATGGTGCTGCTATTGGCATGCCTAGTTTTTCAATGAGCTTTAGAGCTATTTTATTGTCTGGCATTCTTATAGCTACTGTGTCTAAGCCAGCTGTTATGACATCAGGAACATTAGGCTTTCTTTTAAATATTATTGTAAGTGGTCCTGGCCAAAACGCATCCATTAGCTTTTTTGCGTCTGGCGAAATATTTTCCGCAATTTCCTCAACCATTTCTACAGAACATACATGAAGTATTAAAGGGTTGTCTTGAGGTCTGTTTTTAGCTTTGAAAATCTTCTCCACGGCGTCTTTATTAAGACCAGCGGCGCCTAGTCCATATACTGTCTCGGTTGGAAAAGCTACTAAGTCATTGTTTCTCAACACTTCAACCGCTTCGTCTATCAGATCTTCCTCTGGATTTTGAGGATCGATTTTTATAATTTTTGTTTCCATAATAGTCCTCCATTTTTACATAAAAAAAAGGGGAAGTCCCCTTTTAGCTGATGTTTTTCAATCTTTCTGCTTGATCTGTGGTAATAAGAGCATCTATCATCTCGTCAAGATCACCATCAATAAAGTTGTTCAACTTGTATAGGGTTAAATTTATCCTGTGATCTGTAACTCTGCCTTGAGGGAAATTGTATGTCCTGATCCTTTCAGATCTATCTCCTGTGCCAACTTGCCCTCTTTTCATCTGAGCCATTTCTTCATTTTGCTCTCTAAGCTTCATTTCATAGAGCCTAGATTTTAATATTTTCAATGCCTTTTCTTTGTTTTTTAATTGGCTTTTTTCATCTTGACAAGATATCACTATACCTGTTGGTATGTGCGTAACCCTTACTGCTGAATCTGTTGTATTTACAGATTGCCCACCATTACCAGACGATCTAAACACATCAATCCTCAAATCTGATTGATTTATTTCTATATCTATGTCTTCTGCTTCTGGAAGCACTGCGACAGTCGCAGTAGATGTGTGTATTCTGCCGCTTGATTCTGTCTCTGGCACTCTTTGAACTCTGTGAACTCCAGATTCATATTTCAATCTTGAATATGCGCCTTTACCACTGATCATAAATATTACTTCTTTAAAACCGCCTATGCCTATTTCATTTGAGCTCATAAGCTCTACTTTCCAGTTGTTTCTTTCGGCATATCTCACATACATTCTGAATAAGTCGCCAGCAAATAGTGCAGCTTCGTCTCCTCCCGCACCTGCTCTAATTTCAACAATTACATTTTTATGATCATTTGGATCTTTTGGCAGAAGAAGTATCTTTAGTTCTTCTTCTAAAGACTCAACTTTGCTCTCTAATTCTTTTATCTCTTCCTTTAAAAAGTCTCGAGTCTCCTCATCGATCTTTTCATAGAGCATTTCTTTTGCCGTTTCTAAATCTTCTTTTGTTTTTCTGTATTCTTCATATTTATTAACAACTGGCTCTAAATCAGCCTGTTCTTTCATAACTCTTTGCCATTCTTCTCTATCTTCATTTATGAGATTAGGATCCATAGCTTTTTTATTTAATTCTCTATACTTAGACTCTAAAAAATCTAGCTTTTCTAACAATTTACATCCCTCTTATCTTAACAAAAATTATACACACAATTATCCATGATAATATTATATTTTAAATTTTACTTTTTTTCAATATTAAAGGTTTACTTAATTTTAAAACAGTTCATGACTACAGAAATCGTCCCGCCAGCTATGATTATTATTACAGGACTTATATCTAAAAACCCTACTAACACAGCTACTATTACAGCTATGACTATTCTTTTGCTTAAATTGTCTCCTTTTCTTAGCATTCCAATAACACTAGATAAAATAAGTGCTGCAACGGCAGGTCTTATTCCAGAAAAAATCTGATCCACAATGGATAAATTCTTAAAATCATTGAAAAATATTGCTATGATTAGAATGATCAAAAAAGAAGGCAATACAGTTCCCAAAAGGCAACTTAAAGCACCTATTAATCCTTTTATTTTGTATCCTATGAATATGCTTGTATTTACCGCTACAGGGCCGGGAGAAGCTTGGGCTAAAGCAAGCATATCAGTGAATTCTTCATCGTCGATTAATTTTTTATTTTCTACAATCTCTCTCTCCATGATAGGTATCATTGCATACCCTCCGCCAAAAGTAAAAGCTCCTATTTTAAAGAAAGTGATGAATAAATTTAATATTATTTTCAAGTCTTTTCCTCCTTAGTAGAGAATTATCCCGAGTAGTCCAGCAATTAATATGCACAAAATAGGATTGATTTTTTTTATATACACTAATATGAAAACCAATATGGAAATGAAGACTGCTTTAATATCAGCAATCGTATTGTTAAATACGCTTATGAAAGCAGCCAATATCAGTCCTGCTACTAAAGGCCTTATCCCTTGAAAAATCCATTCTACAACTTTATTGTTTTCAAATTTTGAAAGCACATAAAATATAAGGCTTATGACTATAAAAGAAGGCAGCACAACTCCCATTGTGGAAACTAAAGAACCCAAAACTCCTGCGATTTTATAGCCAATAAATGTTGCAGAATTTATAGCTATAGGCCCTGGAGTCATTTCAGATATAGCTAGTATATCTATATATTCTTTCGCACTCAGCCAATTATGCTCATATATCACTACATCCTCAATAAAGGGAAGCATAGCATATCCTCCCCCAAAGCTAAATGCGCCAATCTTAAAAAAAGATATAAATAAATCCAACAATATAGGCATAACCCCACCTCTAATCTTTATGCGCCACAACTACTCTGTCTCTTTTTTCTAAATCTTTAATAATTGAGATATCTCTATAACCTAAATCATCAAGTATATTTCTAACACTCTCTCCTTGCTTTAAACCTATCTCAAATGCGAGTAAACCTCCAGTTTTAAGAAAATACCTTGCATCAGCAGAGATGCTCTTATAGTACTCAAGTCCGTCATCTCCGCCAAACAACGCAATTTGTGGTTCATATTGAACTTCTTTTTGCAATTCCTTCATTTCCTCTCTATCGATATATGGAGGATTTGAAACTATTATGTCAAATTCCTCTTTGTTGGGTTTGTTTAAAAAAACTTCGAATAAGTCACTTTTAAGCAAAGTAACATTTGAAACGTTTAAATTATCTTGATTTTCTTTTGCAATTTTCAAAGCTTCTTCTGATATATCCACTCCAATTAATTCACCATTTGGACAATTTTTAGCGATCGAAAGAATTATAGCACCGCTTCCGACTCCTATCTCTAAGAGTTTATAATTCATTAAATTATTGTCATTGATGTAATCTATGATATATGAAACTAATATTTCAGTGTCAGCACGAGGAATGAGCACTCCTTCTCTCACTTTAAAGTTGTAGCCGAAGAACTCCACTTCTCCTAGCAGATACTGCAGAGGATAGCCGTTTTTCCTCTTATCTATTAATAAAAAATATTCATCTTGCAAACTTTCTTCTACTTGTAGATCTCCATGAGCATAGAGAAATGATTTGTCGACGTTCAATAATTTTGACAATATGACTTGTGATTCTAAACGAGGATTTGAGTTTGGATTTTGTTTTAACAATTCCGTTCCCTTTTTCAGCAACTCTTTTATTGCCACAAGTCTTCCTCCTTATTCTCAGGAATAACTGCCTCCAATGCTTTTATGGCAACTTCAATTTGTGAATCGTCTGGTTCTTTTACTGTCGCGTATTTTTGTATTAATAATCCAGGATAAGAGAGATAATAGCAAAATTTAGAATTGCTCTTGCCAATAAATCTATTTATCTCGTAGGAAATGCCTGCTATCACTGGCAACATAATAATCCTCGTGACAATTCTCATGATTGGATTTGGCCAACCGAAAAATGACAATACCACTATGCTAACAATCATTACCATAAAAAGAAAACTCGTTCCGCATCTTGGATGCAATATTGAATATTTCTTAACATTTTCGACAGTGAGCTCCTCTCCGTTTTCGTATGCATGTATGCTTTTATGTTCTGCACCATGGTACTCAAAGACTCTTCTTACATCTTCCAGCTTTGAAACCCAGACCACATATATGAAGAAAATGAAAATCCTTATCAAACCTTCGATTAGATTTAATAAAACTGAACTTTCTACTCTCTTAGTGAAGAAGTTCGTCAAAAAGTTCGGAAGAATCATAAAGACAACGACAGCAATAGCAATAGACAAAAATACTGTCAATCCCATTGCGACATCATCTGACTTTTCTTTGAATATTCTATTGAAAAGGCTCTCTTTTTCTTCTACTTTTGTATCATTTGGATTCTCATCAAAAAATTCAGCAGAATACATCAAAGCGCTCATTCCAACTTTTAGTGAATCTACTAAGCCCAACATTCCCCTTATTATTGGCAATGAAGCAATTTTATTTTTCTTGTTGAGCGGCAAAGATTTCTCTACTTTTAAGTCAATATCTCCATCAGGTTTTCTAACTGCAATTGAAACTTTTTCAGGGCCTCTCATGAGGATACCCTCAATCAGGGCTTGTCCACCTATCGAAGTCTTATGAATTGGTTTAGATATCACTTTTATATTTTCAGCCATTTTATTCTTCCCCTCTAAAAAAATAAGGTTAGATGCACACGCAGCTAACCTAGTCTTTGAGAAATTAGTCGATATTGTATTTCTTCTTAAATTTCTCTACACGTCCACCTCTTTCTACAAGCTTTTGTTTGCCTGTAAAGAATGGGTGGCATTCTGAACAAATTTCTACTCTTAGCTCTTCTTTAGTTGAGCCTGTTGTAAAAGTATTTCCACAAGCGCAAGTAACTGTCGCTTGTTTGTATTCTGGATGAATATTTGGTTTCATTCTTTTCACCTCTCTTCGAAGAGTTTCGTACGTTTAACTCTAAACATCAGCTCAATTATTGTATCACAAATTTTTATATATTTCAACTATAACCAAATTTTATTTCTCATTTCTTCAATAAATTCTTCATTGGTCTTTGTTGATACTATTTTATTTATTAAAAACTCAGTTACTTCCTGAGTAGATGCATTTCCAAAAGCTTTTCTCATAGCCCACACTGTTTCTAACTCTTTCTGGCTCATTAAAAGCTCTTCTTTTCTAGTACCTGATTTATATATGTCAATTGCAGGGAATATTCTCTTTTCTGATAACTTTCTATCCAAGTGAATTTCCATATTTCCTGTGCCTTTGAATTCTTCAAAGATAACATCGTCCATTCTGCTGCCTGTCTCAACTAAAGCGGTAGCGAGAATAGTAAGACTCCCACCTTCTTCTAAATTTCTAGCTGCACCGAAAAATCTCTTAGGTTTGTGAAGTGCTCCTGGATCAAGTCCTCCAGATAGAGTCCTGCCAGTAGGAGGAATACTTAAATTATAAGCTCTTGCAAGTCTTGTTATGCTATCTAAAAGTATCACGACGTCTTTCCCATGCTCTACTAATCTCTTTGCTCTTTCCAAAACCATTTCAGCTACTCTTGTGTGGTTTTTAGGGAGTTCATCAAAAGTGGAGTAGACAACTTCTCCTTTTACAGATCTTTTCATGTCGGTAACTTCTTCAGGTCTTTCATCGATTAGCAAAATTATCATCTCCACTTCAGGATGATTTTTTGCAATCCCATTTGCTATCATCTTTAAGAGAGTTGTCTTACCAGCTTTAGGAGGGGATACTATCATTCCTCTTTGACCTTTTCCAATTGGGGCTACCAAGTCTATTATTCGTGTAGCGTATTCTGTAGGGCTCGTTTCAAGTCTTAATCTCTCATTTGGGTAAATTGGGGTTAAGCTTTCAAAGTCAGGTCGATTGATTGCTGTAGCGGGGGGCATGTCATTAACCGCTTTTACATATAGTAAAGCGCTAAATTTTTCTCCCTGCTTAGGAGGTCTGGTTATCCCTGTTATTTTATCTCCTGTCTGAAGATGAAATCTTCTTATTTGGGAAGGGGAGATGTATATATCATCATCTCCCGGCATATAGTTTTGACGCCTTAAAAAACCATATCCATCTGTGTGAAGTTCTAATATTCCTTCTGCTAAGTCAATATCTTCTAATTGCTCCATTTCAACGCTGGCATTTTCAGATAAGTCTTCTATATCCATGTCTTTAATGTCAATTTTGATATCCTCTTTGTCTTCTTCATTTTCTAATATTCCAGCATCAATTTCTTCATATATATCCAAGTCCTCGTTAGAATCTTCATAAGGTTCTTTTCCCATTATTAAATTTATGAGTTCATCTTTCTTGTATTTATAGTAGCCTGGTATATTGTATGCTTTTGCAATTTCTCTTAATTCTTGTAATTTCTTACTGTATAAAATATCCTGATCCAAGATCACACCTCTTAACTATTATTTTGCATATCCAGGTTTTTTATCGAGTTGATGTATCGACTTTATAAATCTAACAGTACCTGTTTCTGCTCTTAATACTAAAGTTTCAGTAGTCGCTTTATTGTTGTCTAAATATTTAACTCCTGCTAAGAGCTCACCATAAGTAACTCCAGTTGCAGAAAATGCGACTTCGTTTCCTTTTACTAAATCATCTGTCGTGTAGACTTTATCTAAATCTACACCCATTTTTTTACATCTTTCTATTTGTGCTTCATCTTCTGGAAGCAACACGCCTTGAATTTCTCCTCCTAAGCATTTGAGTGCGCATGCCGCTAATACTCCTTCTGGAGCCCCACCGCTGCCCAATAGAATATCTACATTGGCCTCCTCAAAGCAAGTGTTCATAGCACCCAAGACATCACCATCAGTTATGAATTTTATTCTAGCTCCAGCTTCTCTTATCTCTTTAACTAAATTTTTGTGTCTTTCTCTATCAAGGACACAAACAGTGACCTCTGAAACATCTTTGTTGAGAGCTTTCGAGACATTTAATATGTTCTCTTTAACAGAAGCCTTGATGTCAATTACCCCTTTAGCCTTTGGGCCAACAGCGATTTTGTCCATGTACATGTCTGGGGCGTTGAGTAAACACCCTCTTGGTGCGACTGCTACAACAGATATAGCATTCGGATACCCATTTGCCACAGATTGTGTGCCGTCCAGTGGATCGACTGCAATATCTACCTTCATGCAGCCTTCAGTTGAGTGACCTATTTGCTCACCGATATATAGCATAGGAGCCTCATCCATTTCCCCTTCTCCTATTACTACAACTCCGTCGATGTTTATTGTGTCAAACATTCTTCTCATCGCATCGACCGCTAACTGATCTGCCTCATTTTTATCTCCTCTACCCATGAGTTTTGCACTTGAAAGTGCAGCAGCCTCAGTTACTCTGGCTAAATTAATTGCAAGACTTCTATCCATTTTTCTCCCCCTTATTTAGTTTTAACTCCTTCCCAGTCCTTTAAGAACCTTTCAATACCACTATCAGTCAAAGGATGGTTTAACATTTGCAAGAATACTTTATAAGGTATCGTAGCAATATGTGCTCCAGCTTTAGCTGATTCTATTACATGCATCGGATGCCTTATGCTTGCAGCAATTACCTCCGTTTGAATTGAATAGTTGTTAAATATTTGAACTATATCTTTGATAAGTGGTATTCCTTCTGTACTTATGTCGTCAAGCCTTCCGATAAATGGGCTTACGAAACTAGCTCCAGCTTTTGCAGCCAAAAGAGCTTGATTAGGAGTAAATACAAGGGTTACATTAGTCTTTATGCCCTCTTTTGATAAAACACTTACTGCTTTCAATCCCTCTTTAGTCATTGGTACTTTAATTGTGATATTCTTGTGGATTTTCGAAAGCTTCCTTGCCTCTTCTACCATGCCTTCCGCTTCTAGTGAAATTACCTCCGCGCTTATTGGTCCATCTACAATCTTAGTTATTTCTTCAACAACTTCCTCAAAAACCCTTCCTTCCTTCGCAATCAAACTCGGATTGGTCGTTACACCGCTTAGCACTCCCCAACTATTGACTTCTTTAATCTCATCAATGTTTGCTGTGTCAATAAATAGCTTCATAATTATTCTCCTTTCAATGGATATTAATAGAGCAATTTAATTCAAAACGACCTGCATATAAAAAGGAAAAAATGTGAAAAAATAGAGTGCCGTATATACAAGCCTATAGAAAAGATAATTGATACTAAGAATTCTTAGTATCAATTATATCACATCTATTTAAAATGTTTAAGCGTTTAATGGTTTTAAACCTAATATTTCTCTAGCTTCATTTGGAGTAGCAATTTCTCTTCCTAATTCTTTAGCAAGTCTTACTACTTTTTCCACTAATTCTCCATTGGATTTTGCCAATACTCCCTTTGAAATATAAATATTGTCTTCAAACCCTACTCTTACATGTCCACCCATTACGATAGCTAATGCTGCCATAGGGAATTGATTCTTGCCAATGCCTGCAACTGTCCAAGTAGATCCTTCTGGTATTGAATCGACAAGGAATGCTAAGTCTCTTGCTGTTGCTGTCATTTGAACACCCAAAACAAAATCAAAATGCATTGGCGCCTTTATAAAACCTTGTTTATTGTATTTTATGGCATAATCTACCATTCCTTTGTCAAAAACTTCAATTTCAGGTTTTATATTTCTTTCATTCATGATTCTGGCAAAATTCTTTATTGTATTTTCAGTGTTTACAAATATTTCGTCTCCGCCGAAGTTCAATGTTCCACAGTCAAGAGTTGCCATTTCAGGATACAATTCAGTTGGTTGAAGCCTTTCTTCATCAGTCATGCCAACTGCGCCACCAGTAGATGGTTGTATAATTACATCAGGGCATTTTGCTCTTATTGCGTCCATGCATTCCTTAAATCTTTCTTTTCTTTGAGTTGGAGTGCCATCATCTTCTCTGACATGTAGGTGAATGATGCTTGCTCCAGCTTTGTATGCACTTTCTGCTTCTCTGGCTATTTCCTCTACTGTGTAAGGAACACTTGGATTGTTTTCCTTTGTTACTTCAGCTCCACAAATTGCAGCAGTTATTATAAGTTTATCCATTATAATCACCTCTTATTTTCTTTTTTTATCTTTTGGCACAACGCAAGTTCCTTCTGCTATGCATACAACAATAGGCTCTTCCAATACATCGCATGCCGAATCATTTATGTCAGGTCTAGCTTGAATTACTTTTCTAGCTTCAAATTTCATCTTTCTTGAAGTGTTTCCAACACTTACTATCTCTCCGTATGCTTCTATATAATCCCCTGCGAACACAGGAGCTTTGAATTCTACTTTATCGTATGCCACAAATAATCCTTCATCGCCATCTTGTCTTATTAGTAGTTCAGTAGCTACATCTCCAAAGAGGCCTAGCATTCTTGCTCCATCGACTAAATTCCCGCCATAGTGTGCGTCATGTGCGCTCATTCTCATTCTTATCATAGCTTTTTCCATAATAATTCCTCCTATTATTTGATCTTTGTCTTAATTATAACATATAGAAAACGTTTCTTCTAGATGAATAAAATTTACTGATATTTAGAATTTTCGTAAACATTTTGTAACTACTTACAGCTCTAAGTATGATAAACTAATTAAAAGATCAGGAGGTGTTTTATTCTGGATGAAATAATAATAACCAAAAACTTAAGAAAAGTATATAAAATGGGCGATGAAAAGATAATTGCCTTAAATGATGTTAATCTCGAGATTTATAGGAAAGAAATTGTCTGTATAATTGGCGCTTCAGGTTCTGGAAAAAGTACGTTGTTAAATATGATGGCAGGGCTTGAAAAACCAACAAAGGGTGAAATAATTGTCAATAATATGCATTTAGAAAAAATGAACGAAAAACAATTGACTAAATTTAGACAGAAAAACATTGGATTTGTGTTCCAATCCTACAATCTTATACCAACTCTTACCGCATTAGAAAATGTAAGCTTAGTCCTTACCTTTAGAGGAGTCCCGAGAAAAGTTCGAGAAAAAAAGGCAACAGAAATGTTAAAAGATGTTGGATTAGGTAAAAGGTTACATCACAAACCATCTGAAATGAGTGGAGGTCAGCAGCAAAGAGTGAGCATTGCCAGGGCTTTCGTAGGAAACCCAAAGATCGTCTTTGCAGATGAACCCACGGGAAACTTAGATACTAAGACCTCCTTTGAGATCATGGATTTAGTGACCTCCATGGCAAAGGAGTTAAATCAGACTTTAATTATAGTCACTCATGATGACGAGATCTCAAGCTATGCAAACAGAATATTTCACATGAGAGACGGAAAAATCGAGAAGGTAGAAGAACTACCACTTAAAGGAGATGTTGTCAATTGAAAAGAATAATCAGCTTAACACTTGTCTTAATTTTTATTTTAATTCCACTTTCTGATTTATCATATGCATCAGCAACCTTTCCAGAGCCAAACATCACGATAAAAAATCAAGATATGCCTGAACTGCAAGCAGGAAAAGTGAATACTATAAAACTCCAGCTTGAAAATGCAAGCTCAGTATTTAATATTGTTTGTACACCTGAACTTGGAAAAGGCACACCTTTTTTGCCAAGCAATATAACTGAAAGTATTGCTATATCAAACCCTTATCAACCTTTTGAATTGAAATTAAACGTTCTACCAAATACAGCAGCGGGAATATACCCTTTAAAATTGAATTTTCAATATGATTATGTAACAAGAATATCTACAGATAATGGTACTATTGAAGAGTATGGAAGCGACAGCAGAGATATAACTGTGTATGTAAAGATAAGCAGTGCAGCGGTTCAACCAAAAATCTTAGTTACAAAACTTACTACAAATCCACAATTCATAGCAAAAGGGCAAAGCTTTCAAGCGAGCATATTCTTCCAAAATATTGGAGATGCAGACATAACAAATATTTCCACAAAATTGTCGGGGCTAAGCAAAGATACTATATTTTTAGAGTCAGGCTCTGATGCAGGATTTATCAAAAGCATAAAAGCTAATGGCAATGGATATATCACTTATAACTTAAAAGCAGCATCTACAGTAGCAAGTGGAACTTATGAATTGGAGATAACTTTTAAATACAATGGAATAGAGGAAACTCAAAAAGTTTATGTGACTATAAGCCAGTCCTCTACGCAATCCTCAAATGTAGTTATAAAAGACATGGTATTTGACACTAAGCAAATAACGCCTAATGACAATTTCCAAGTCAGCTTTAATCTATTGAATTCAGGTCCAATATCGGCGTCAAATATAATAATAAAAGCAGAAAGCCAAGATCCTCAAGTAGTTCCTAAAAGCACTTCAATAATAAAAATAGATAGTTTAAAATCTGGAGAAAGCAAAAATATTAGATTTTTATTCTCTCCGACACAAGATGCAATAACTAGAAATTATCCAATAAAGATAACTGTAGAATATCAAGATATGTACAGCGGAGCAGAAAAATATACATTTGAACAATATGTAGGATTGAATGCATATGTTGCAAGCAAACCAGGCGAAGATGATACTCCAAAGGGAAAGCCTAAATTGATCATAGATAAATACAGCTTTGAGCCTAAATTAGCAAAAGCTGGTCAAAATTTTACAATGAGTTTGTCATTCTTCAATACAAATAGCACAAAGACAGTCAAAAATATAAAAATATTCTTGACTGCAGATACTGTTACAAATCCGAACACTCAATCTTCTGGCGGAAGTGTATTTACTCCTGTCGATAGTTCAAATACATTTTATATCGATAGCATAGGTCCTAAAGGTAAAATCCAAAAGAACATTGTCATGTACACCGTCCCAGATGCACAGGCAAAGACTTATACGTTGACAGCGAATTTTGAATACGAAGATGCAAATGGAAATGAATACACAGCAACTGAATTGATTGGCGTCCCTGTTGTACAAGAGTCAAAGCTTGAAATAGGGGAATTGGGATATGTACCTGAAGCTTATGTGGGTCAATCAACACCAATATCTGTCGAATTTTTCAACACAGGCAAGGTCACATTGTACAATATGATGGTAAAGCTCGAAGGAGATTTTCAAACAGAAAATGGCCAATATTTTGTCGGAAATTTTGAATCAGGAAGTAGCGAATACTTTGAAGGTTATGTAATACCAAACCAAGCTGGTGAATTAAAAGGAGCATTAGTCTTTTCATTTGAAGACTCCACAGGTCAAATGCAAGAGATGAGAAAGGAATTTACTCTTAATGTCATGGAGATGGCACCTCAACCAGAGTTTCCCGAAGAGCCACCTATCGAAAATAACAATGGCGGAATAAATAAGTGGGTTTGGATTGGACTGGGTGCTGCAGCTCTAATTGTAATCGGAGTGATTGTCCATAAGAAAAGAAAATCCAAAAAAGAAATAGAGGATATAGAAATAAATGAATAGCATAGATCTCATTTATATGGGAATTAAAAACCTGTGGAGAAGGAAATTAAGGACATTTCTTACTGTTCTAGGAGTAATAATAGGTGCTTCATCTATCATTGTAATGCTAAGCATTGGCTTTGGATTAAGCCAAGCTTTTGAAGATCAATTATCCCAATGGGGAAGCTTAACCACTATAAATGTATATCCGAAATGGTCAGATCCAAGCATGCCAACTACGGGAAATACTCAAGTGTATCTAAACGATGAGGCAGTCACAAGCTTTAAATCGATATCTCATGTTGTCGCTGTGAACCCTATTGTTGAAACATATGGAACAGTGATAGATGGCAAATACATTTCAAATCTTCCAATTCGAGGAATTGATCCGAGCATAATGGAAGACTTTGGGTTTAAAATAGCTGATGGCAGGTTACTAGAGGAATCTGATGAAATGACAGCAGTCCTTGGAGGCCAAGTTGCAATGAGCTTTTACGATCCCAAAGCGAGAGTTTGGAGAGAACCGAAAGTGGATTTAATGAAAGACAAATTAGTCATCACATTAAACCCTAATTATGGATGGTCTGACCCTAATCAGGAAACAGTCAATTACAAGTCATATAAAATCAAAGTCGCAGGAATATTGACCGAGGACAATTACGAGTACAGTTACGCAGTTTACATGCCAATGGCTGATGTAAAAAAGATGATTAAAGAAAAAGAAAAGGCTGAAAATGCAAAGCCCAGTGCTAACAAAAGCAAAGATGAATATCAAAATATAACTGTTAAAGTTGACGATATGGACAATGTCAAAGATGTTCAAGACCAAATAAAAGCGCTAGGATACGAAGCATACAGTTTAAATGAGCAATTGGATTCCATGAAGCAAACTGCAAGGTCTATACAGCTCGCATTAGGTGGCATTGGAGCTATATCGCTATTAGTTGCTGCAATTGGAATAACCAACACAATGGTAATGAGCATATATGAAAGGACAAAAGAAATAGGGATAATGAAAGTAATTGGAGCCTCAATAAATGACATAAAAAGATTGTTTTTGTTTGAATCAGCCATGATTGGTTTATTAGGAGGGATACTCGGAATAGGAGTAAGCTATTTATTGTCTTTCCTAATAAATAAATTCGGAGGAAATTTTGGAAACTTTATGGGTACAGGCATGAATAGCAAAATTTCAATCATACCGATATGGTTAGTATTCGCAAGTCTTGCTTTTTCAGCACTGATTGGTGTTATATCCGGATATTACCCAGCAAGAAGAGCTATGAATATATCTGCAATAGATGCTATTAGAACTGAATAAGTCGGATCTAATGATCCGACTTATTTTTTTCTCTATACTCTAAACTCGCCCTAATAAAGTCTTTAAACAAAGGGTGACTTCTAGTTGGCCTTGATTTAAATTCTGGATGAAATTGAGAGCCGATAAACCATGGGTGATCAGCAATTTCTACCATTTCTACTAATCTGCCGTCTGGAGAAAGTCCTGAAAAAACCATTCCCTCATCTTGCATTGGTTTTCTAAATTCATTGTTGAATTCATATCTATGTCTGTGTCTTTCATATATTATTTCTTCATTGTATATATCTCTCGCTTTTGTGTTTTCCATCAATCTACAAGGATACACACCCAATCGCAAAGTGCCGCCTATTTTATCAATGTCTTTTTGATCAGGCATTAGATCTATGATTGGGTATTTAGTATCTTTATCAATCTCTGTACTATTTGCATTCTCTAATCCCAATACGTTTCTCGCAAATTCTATCGTCGCAAGCTGCATACCTAAGCATATGCCAAAATAAGGCACTTTATTTTCCCTTGCGTATCTTATAGAATTTATCATCCCCTCTATACCTCTGTCTCCAAAACCACCAGGAACAATTATTCCATCATATCCGCCTAATATAGCGTCAACGTTTTTATCATTTATCTCTTCGGAAGATATCATGTCAATGAAAACTTCTGCGTCATTGTAAATACCACCATGGTTTAGAGCTTCTATTACAGAAAGATATGCATCTTTAAGTTCCACATATTTCCCAACTAATGCAATTTTTACTAGTTTATTTAAGCTTTTAACTCTCTCTACGACTTTGTTCCACTCAGTTAAATCTAGTTTTTGACAATCTAGATTGAGGTGTTTAACCACCAATTCTCCTAGCCCTTGGTTTTCTAGCATTTGAGGGATTTCATAAATACTCTGAACATCACCATTTTCAATTACTTCATCTTTATCTAAATCACAAAAAAGTGCTATCTTTGCTTTAAGTTCTTCTCCTAGCGGTTTTTCAGTTCTGCAAATAAGTGCATCTGGCTGAATTCCAATACTTCTAAGTTCTTTCACGCTGTGTTGTGTTGGTTTAGTCTTTAATTCGCCAGCTTTGCTTAAGTAGGGAACCAATGTTACATGAATATACATGACATTTTCTTTTCCTACATCGTATTTGATTTGTCTTATAGCTTCTAAAAATGGCAATGACTCAATGTCACCTACTGTGCCACCAACTTCTGTAATAACAACATCTACATCTCTATCTTTTGATGCTCTGATTATTCTTTCTTTTATTTCATTAGTTATATGTGGTATTACTTGGACAGTTCTGCCGCCGTATTCTCCATTTCTCTCTTTATTTAATACTGACCAATAAACCTTTCCCGTTGTGACACTGCTATTTTTAGTTAAGTTTTCATCAATAAACCTCTCGTAATGTCCTAGATCAAGATCTGTTTCTGCGCCATCTTCTGTTACAAAAACCTCTCCATGTTGATATGGGCTCATAGTCCCAGGGTCTACATTTATATAAGGGTCAAATTTCTGAATTGTCACTTTTAATCCTCTGCTTTTTAACAATTGCCCTAGACTAGCTGCTGTTATGCCCTTTCCAAGTGAAGAAACAACTCCTCCTGTTACAAATATATATTTCGTATTCATAAAAACCTCCTCATCAAATATTCTATTAAAGATAATATGCTTTTTTAATGGATAAGACAAGTCTTAATTAACTGTAATATTAATTTAATATAAAACAAGTAAATTTATAGTATAATTAGATAAAAGGAAGGGGTAATATGAAAAAATTAGTGGCATTGTTTATAGTATTTTCTTTATTTTTGTACATACCATTTAATGTTGGATACGCAGACAATGTAAAGATAGCTGAACAATTAAATAAGCTTGGGATATTAACTGGTGATGGAAACGGAAATTTAAATTTAGATGACAATTTGAAAAGGCAAGATATGGTTGTAATAATTAGCAGACTTCACAAAGAAGAAAATACCGCTAAGTCATATCCTGTAGTAAATAAATTTGATGATTTTACTCAAGATAATTCATTTTATCACAGCTATATAAGCTGGGCAGTAAATAAAAAACTCATAGAAGGTGTAGGAAATAATAAATTTGGATTTGATGATGCCGTTACTGTAATACAATTTCAAACCGTGTTGTTGAGAGCATTAGGCTATACTGAAGAAGCTAAATTAAGTGATTCAATACCTGATATAGCTAAAAAAATCGGGCTAATGGAAGGTGTCAGCGGCTTATCTTATAAAGACAATTTGACAAGAGGCGACATGGCTGTCATGATTTACAACGCTTTGAACATCAGAGCAAAAGGAAGTCCTTTAAAATTATCCGAGATATTGAAAGTAGATTTATAAAGTGGAGATTAATCTCCACTTTATATTATTTTTCTTCTTTATTCTTGTCTTCATTTATCTTTTTTAAATTTGCAAAAATTGCTTCATCTAATTCTTCCATTGTTTTATCAAACATTATCTTTACACCATCTTTTACATCTTCGATAGCGTAAATATTAAATTTCCCTTCTCTCACTTTTTCTACAACTTCATCTTTCAAAATTAAATTTTTCACATTGCTCTTTGGAATTATAACGCCTTGTTCCCCTGTAAAACCTATTTCTTTGCACAATCTAAAAAACCCTTCAATTTTTTCGTTAACTCCCCCAATTGGCTGTACCCTGCCTTTTTGATTCATAGACCCGGTTATGGCAATGGACTGTTTTATAGGATACCCTGATAAAGCTGAAAGAATAGCGTAAAGCTCAGCACAGGAAGCACTGTCTCCTTCTATATAGGAATAGCTTTGTTCAAAACCTAGACCTATGGTAACTCCAAGAGGTTTTTCTTTAGCATATCTCTCACCAATATAACCGTTTAATGTCAATACTCCTTTAGTGTGGATTGGCCCACTTTGTTTTGTCTCTCTCTCTATATTTAGTATCCCATCTCTTCCACTGTAAACAGTTGCGGTTATCTTATTTGGCTTTCCAAAAGAATATTCACCTGTGCCAATTACAGCAAGTCCATTTATTTCTCCAACTCTCACTCCGTCTATGTCAAGTATTAAAGTGCCTTCTTTAAACATCTCGTTTATCTTTTCTTCATATTTATTTACTCTGGAGATTTTCTCATCAATGGCACGTAATACATGGCTCTCATTTACTAAATCAGCTTTTTCTTCATTTGCCCAAAAATCAGCTTCATATAGGATTTCAATTATTTGATTAAAATTTGTGCTTAATTTATCTTTATGCTCAGCAATTCTTGAACTATATTCAATAATTCTCTCTACTGCTTTTTTATCTAAATGTCTAAGCCCATTTGTCTTACACTGATTTGCAATAAAGTATCCCATGTTTGCTAAGTTTTGTGAATCCTTGTTCATTTCCACGTCAAAATCAGCCATTACTTTAAATAATTTCCTAAAATCATCATCATATGTGTACAGTAAATCATATGTGTATATATCTCCAATTATTATGACTTTGACATCTAGCGGTATTGGCTCAGGCTTTAATGAATCTGTGATCGCAAGCCCAATAAGTCTATTGTAGTTTTCAATATTTATTTCCTCAGTCTTTAATGCTCTCTTTAGCATTTCCCAAGATATAGGATTGTTTAATATCTCTCTCATCTGAAAAATAATATATCCGCCATTTGCTTGGTGTAATGAGCCAGGCTTTATTTGAGTGAAATCCGTCGTCAAAACTCCCATTAAGCTCTTGTATTCTACATTTCCCATTAGATTTATATACACTGGGTTTGTCTCATTTATGATAGGTGCATGCTCTAAATCAGAATTATCGACAAACAAATTGACTGTGTATCTTGTGAAAAAACTTTCCTCCATGTTTTCATAAAATGGAAATCCATAATTCATGGGCGTGAGTTTCTTTTTAAATCTATTGATGTTCTCCATGATATCTGCTTCAAGTCTTTCAAAGAAATTTTTAGTTTTATCAGAACCATCGTATTTATTTATCAATTTATTGATTTGAAAAGTAACCACTTCACTAGCTAAAGTCTTATCAAGCTGTATAAGGCTTTTTTCTAATTCTTCATCTAACAATCTTAAAGCATCAAACTCTTCAACTGTGGCACTTCTTAGCTCCTCATAAGAGGTTATCAACTTTTCTCTCTCTTCAATGGAAAGGTTCGCATATTCTTCTTCACTCATTGGCCTTCCATTTCTAACAGGAATAGAGACTAGTCCTGTTTCGCTTGGCGTATACACAAAGCCATATTTCATTGACTTCTCATTTAATTTTTTGACAATATCCGCTTTCTTTTGGTTTATAACTTTGAAAATATCATTCATTCTAGTTTCATATTCAATGCCTTGAAATTTTTCAGGAATCTCTTTTCTTAAATCATTAACTGCTCCCTCTAAATCTTTTTTAAATTCTTTGCCCATGCCTGCTTCAAATGACAGAGCTTGAGGACTATCTGGATTTGAGAAATTAAACACATAAACCCAATCCTTTGGGACAGGTCTTTTGTTCGCAAACTCTTCTGCAATAGAGTATGCAAAGCTGCTCCTTCCAGTTCCACTCATGCCAGAAACATATATGTTGTAACCTTTTTTCTCCATCATAAGACCAAATTGTAGAGCTTTTGTTCCTCTTTCTTGACCTATTATCCCTCTTAGAGGTTCTAAGTCTTTTGTAGTTATAAAATCAAACTTATCTAAAGAACAATTGCTCTTTAAGTCTTCAGGATTCAGCCTATATTCTTTAACCATTTATAACCCACCCCCTATGAATATGTATTATATACCCAAATAAATTATAAATGCACTTAATACATAAGTGCATTTATAAATATAGGTAGTATCATAGCCAAAGCTAAAATCACCACTAAAATACGAGATATTAATTTGTTGTTTAACATTTACTCACCCCTAACTTACTATAAAATCACCATTGAAAGATTTTAAAATATCCTTTAATATATTTATATTTTCCTCTTTTGGGTTAAGCCAAATATCCTCTGCTTCTTTCTCTAAAATTGAAGGCATTCTATCGTGTATATTTGCAATTTTCTCATTTGAAGCTGTAGTTATAATTACAAATGACAGGTATTTTTCTTGGCCTAAAGTGTAAATATTGTATATACCAGCTAATGAAAATATAGAGGTGTCCCCTAGGCTAATTCTTCTTTTGATTTTCTTTCCATTCACCTCTTGCCATTCATAATAACTATCTACTGGTATTATACACCTTCTGTTAAAAAAAGCATCTTTGAATGTGTCTTTTTTATCTATCGTTTCACTTCTTGCATTGATCAGAGGTCTTTTTGAAAAATTAGTTGGAAATCCCCATTTTAGACCTCTTATCTCCCTTTCATTAAATTCCAAAACAGCTAAAGCTTTTTCAGCGGGAAATATTTCGCTTTTAGGGCTATACTCACCTGCTTTGTTCACAGCTTTATACCTTATAATCAAATCTTCCATATCTTTGTCAAGAGAATATCTTCCACACATTTAAATCTCCCCTAGCCTTTTTTGATATGCCATATATCCTGCTAAAATTATATAAGACAAACCCAATGCGAATATAGATACTAAAAATGGAAATCTGTTGTTAATAGCATAAATAAAACCTGCAACTAGCGCTCCAAGCATTTCTCCTAAAGATTTTGAAGCATTGAATATCCCTGATAATAGACCGGGATTGTCTTTATTTTTCTCAACTGCAAAGCTCTGCAATATAGGTAATTGAATTGTATTTAAAGTAAAGTAAATCAAGCTTGACAGTAAAAATATTATATTGTTGCTTTCTATATATATGAGCATTGAAATGACTGTTGAAATAAAAATCGAATATCTAAGAGCCTTCTTTAAATCAAAATGTTTTATCAAATACACGTTTATAGTTAAGTTGCTGACCAGTCCCAATATCCCTGTCAAAGCTTTAAAAACTCCATTTATAATTGGCATAAACTTAAGTTCGTCTCTCAAATAGTAGTTGAAGGCATTGTTGGTCGAAGAAAAAGCTAAAAAAATCAGAAATGTTACAATCAAAAAAATGATCGTCCAAGGTGATTTTATGCTTTTAATTTTTTTCGTATCTACCAATTTATAACTTACGTTTGCTCCATCTAGTAAACTCTTTTTAGGGATATCTTCTGTGAAAATCATAAAAGATATGCTGACTAAAATCATTCCTAAACCTTGTATATAAAAAACATATCTAATAGGAAGATACCCTAAAAGTCCACCAATCAAAAAACCAATCGAAGTAAAAATACTAAGTACTGCTGAATATGTCGCCATATTCTTTGATAGATTATCAGAACTATCTATCTCTACTATCATTGCCATAAGTCCAACAACCATTCCACCGGTAAACCACCCTGCCATAGCTCTGAGTGCCAGTATTTGCCAAAGATTATTTGAAAATCCATATAGGAATTGCGCTAGTCCATAAAAAAAAGTAGAGACTACTAAAGTCTTCTTCCTGCTGTATTTATCTCCTATCGCTCCCCAAAATGGAGATGATAAAAACGAAAAAAACACCATCATCGCATACGATGTACCAAACACATGGCTTGGCAAATCTAATTCCTCAAAAAAAGCTGGATTTACTGGATGATGAAAATTCATCAATGCCCACATAAACCCTGCAAATATCATCAACTTTTTAAAACTCATATGATTCTCCCATAAATGTTTTTATAAATTATATCATATATAAAAAATAGTTGTATAAAAAAATAGAGGTTTCCCTCTATTTTTTATTAATCCTCTTCATAGAAAATCTTTGCATTTGGATCTATTTCTCCAATTTTTAAATATCTGCTCTTGTAGTCCCTCAATAGTCTGAAAAAAACAACCTCTGTCTTTTTATTCGACAGAGGCTATTTTAACTTAATTATTTATCATACAGCACAAGGGCTATATCCACAGTCTTGACATTCTTCACAACCACCAGAGTGGTTCATTTTCCCACCGCACATTGGACATGTGTCAGGGTCTTTCTTTAGTTCTTCTTCAGCTAATTTATTTATCTCTTCTTTTAATTCATCTATCTTTTCCAAATTTGTCTTTTTCTTTTTATCTGTTATCAAAATTCCGCTTCTTGCGCAACCATCTCTGTATATAGTTGCTCCCTTAAGTCCTCTTTCCCAAGCATACATATACAGATCTTCAACTTCTTCAACACTAAATTCATTTGGAACATTTACAGTGGAAGAAATGCTTGCATCAATGTATTGCTGCCATGCAGCTTGTACTTCAATCCTCTCTCTGTAATTCAAATTGGATGTAGTAACTATGAAATCTGGCAATTCCTCCTCATAGGAAATATTGTTTTTATCCATATATTCCTTGACAATTGGTGTGAATACTTTGTAATAAGTGTCTTCAGAGTGAAGCGATTCAGATTTTCTTGTATACGCTACCTGAAATATCGGCTCTACACCATTGCTGCAGCCTATAAGAGTAGATATGCTTCCAGTTGGAGGTATAGTTAAAAGTTGGCTATTTCTTAAACCATGTTCTTTAATGAGTTCTAGTACATCGTCATCAGCATTGGAAATTAAAAATGGCGAAGCTAACACCGCGTCTCTTCTATATTTTGGATAAGGTCCATATTTAGAAGCAAGCAGAGCCGATTGTCTTAGCGCTTCATTTATCATTATCCTACCTATTTGGTGAATGAGTGATATAGATTCGCTGCTGCCGTATCTTATACCCATCTTTATAAACATGTCGGCAAGCCCCATTATTCCCAATCCTATTTGTCTATACGCTTTAGACATTTCCCTTTGTTCTTTGAGAGCATGCAAGTTCATGTTCTCATCTAATACTTCATTGAGATAGATTACTCCATTTCTTACCATTTCGCCAAATCTCTCAAATTCAAATCTTGCATACTTAGTAAATGGGTGTTTTACAAACTCACTCAAATTTATAGAAGATAGGTTGCAGCTTCCAAAAGCTGGTAATGTTTCTTCTGCGCAAGGGTTTACACCAGCAAATTCAAATTCATCATCTTCGCTCAATAAATGCCATGAATTAATTCTATCTACAAATAAAACCCCCGGCTCTGCCATGTTCCAATTGTTATATGCAATTTTTCTAAATATATCCCTAGCTCTCACTATTTTCTCTATCTCTTCGCCCGTCGCATCCACTTTAAAATACAATTTAAAATCCTTATCCTCTTTCACAGCTTTCATGAATTCATCTGTGATATTTACTGAAATATTCGCGTAAGTCACTTTGGATAAGTCATTTTTAACATCTATAAAATCTTCAATGTCAGGATGGTTTATATCCATATTAAGCATAAGAGCTCCACGTCTGCCTCTCATACCAATAAGGCCGGTTACCATTGAGAACAGATCCATAAAGCTAACTGCCCCAGTAGTTGTGCTGGCAGCATTGTTGACTTTAGCACCTTTTGGTCTTAGTTTTGATATGCTAAGTCCAACTCCGCCACCGTAAGAATATGTCTTAGCCATGTATTTTGCAGTGTCAAATATAGATTCAATATTGTCCTCGACTTTTGGCATTACATAGCAATTGCTCAAAGTTACTTTTCTGCCTAATTTGTTCAAGCCTCTACCTGCTAAAATTCTCCCAGCTGGCATGAATTTTTTGTCTTTGATTGCTTTTTTTATAGGGCCGTTTCCACCGCTTACTCTTTCAAGAAAATCTTCAAAGGATTCAGCATCATATCTGTATTTTTTTTCGTATATATCTCTTTGAAGATCAGACATGCTCCAACCTTGTTCTCTTAGCTTTGCCCTTTCTTCACGGTAAATTATATACTTCCTAGCAACCTCTGGTCTTGATTTCATAAGCTCAACTTCTACAAAGTCTTGTATTTGTTCAATATTTACCACATCCAAGTCTTTGAAAGTTTCATATGCCTTTTGGCTGATCTCCTTTGCCAGAGCTTCGTCTATGCCCTTTTCGGTTTCCTCCATAGCTTTTTTTACAGCTATTTCAATCTTTTCGCCTTCAAAATCAACTATCTTGCCATTCCTCTTCTCGACCCTAACCATTCAAAATCCTCCTCTATCCTCAATATCATCATATACTATATACTATATATTGTATATTGTTTGTATTTGTATACTATATGTATAATATAGCACTCAAAGACAACTTTAACAAGAGGATAATTATTAATGTTTTTTCATTTGTTTCATTGAAATAGATAAAGTTTGTGGGAAAGTACCAAAGTGGAAATAATCTGTTTTTATTTCCACTGTATAAATAGCATACTCTTATCATTCATAAATTTATGAATAGGTATAATTTTAGTAAATCCCGATATAAAAGCTTTAAATTCAAGGTTTATGCGAGTTCTGCATCTAATTTTTTAAATGCATCAAATAAAATCTCTATGAATTTATCCCTGTCGACATCCAAAAGCGCTAAAGTATTTGTAGTATCATGGGTTATCCATTCCCTTAAATCAGCCGCTGTCCTTCCTCTGTGCAATGTGTCTGAAGTATCTATTTGAACCAATAAATTTTGACCTGTAAAGATATCTTTATTCAAAACATACATCACAGCACACACATCATGCAGTGGGAAGTTCTTATATCCTTCGCTTGTATGGAACTTAGTAAAAAATTTTAATAATTTAGCGCACATTCCTGTCACTTTGCCATTGAATCTCTCCAACTCCATTATATCTTCGTTGGTTATATATGCCTTATGAGTCACGTCCAATCCACTCATTACTATTGGGATGCCACTGTTAAACACTATATGGGCTGCTTCTGGATCAGCGTATATGTTGTATTCAGCAAACGGAGTTACATTTCCTTTATATATGGAACCTCCCATTAAAGAAATGTAATCAATTTTTTCTTTTACTTCAGGAAAAGCTCTCAGCAACAAGCCTATATTTGTCAAAGGTCCCGTCGCAATCAAAACACTCTTTTCATCGCAATTTAACAGCGCGTCTCTCATGAAGAGCAATGCATTTGTTGAATCAACTTCCACTGTTGGGTTAGGAAAATCAAAACCGTCAAGACCACTTTCCCCATGCACAAAATCCCCTGTTTTCAGCTCTCTTATAATAGGACGATCCGAACCAACTGCTATGGGCGTCTTTATACCAAGATATGTATAGAGCTTTCTTAAATTTAATGTAACTTTGTCTAAAGTTTGATTGCCTGCGACAGTGCTTACACCTAGTATATTTAATCTATCTCTATTTGCTAAAGCCAAAAGTATAGCCATTACATCATCATGTCCCGGATCGCAGTCTATCAATACATTTGTCTTTTTCATTGTTCTTACCTCCATCTACAAAATTAAGAGGATGCGTAGCATCCTCTGTTTAAGCTAATTCTAAAGCTATTTCCATCATTTTTGTGAAGCTTTTTTCTCTTTCTTCTGCTGTGGTTTCCTCTTTTTTTACTATCGAATCGCTCACAGTCAAAATTGTAAGTGCATTTACTTTTGCGAAGTTTGCATTGCAGTAGAGTGCATAAGCTTCCATTTCAATGCCTAGTATATTCATTCTTTGCCATCTTTCCACTTCAGTTTCATCTGCAGAATAGAAAGTATCGCTTGATAGAATGTTTCCTACTCTAACTGGTATATTCTTCTCCTTAGCAATATTTACTGCCTTTTCTAACAGCTCAAAAGACGCTATGGCTGAATATGTTCCAGGAAGATTGTATTGATGTGCGTAGTTTGAGTTTGTACAAGCTCCCATTCCTATGATTACATCATATAAATTCAAATCGTCTTGTATTGCTCCGCAGGAACCAATCCTTATTAAATTTTTTACACCATAAAAGTGTATTAGTTCATATGAGTATATTCCAATTGACGGAATTCCCATACCTGTTCCCATTACAGAAATTTTCTTTCCCTTGTAAGTTCCAGTATATCCAAACATATTTCTTACTGTATTAAATTGTATAGGATTTTCTAAGAAATTATCAGCAATAAATTTTGCTCTAAGAGGATCTCCTGGAAGCAAAACAGTTTCAGCAATGTCACCTTTTTTTGCACTGTTATGAGGTGTAGGCATTTAATCACTCCTTTGTATTTTTTGATTAATTATTATAATACCACAAACCATATATAAAAAGCATTAGAAAAAATTACTAAATGTTATTTAATTTTATAAATTTGGGTATTATGTTAATACAGATATTTATATAATATCTTGAGAAAAGGGGAGGTTGCAATGAAAAGAATCTTAGTACCTATCGACGGATCAGAAAACTCAAAAAGAGCTCTAAAAAGAGCTAGAGAACTTGGCGAATTGTATCACGCACAATTAATAATTCTGACTGTAATTGACAATGGAAGATTTTTCAGCATTGAATATAAAGACGAGCTCATTAGAATTTTAGAACAAAATGCTAAAGAATTACTGCAAAGTGTAGAAAATGAACTCAAAGATTATCAATTTGGCGTAAAAACGATGTACAAGTTTGGAGATGTGCCAGATGAGATAATAAATGTAGCTGATGAGGAAGATGTCGATTTAATAGTAATTGGTACTAGAGGTTTAGGAGCTTTCTCAAGAGCAGTCCTTGGCGGTGTCTCACATAAAGTAGTCACACATGCAGATAGATCGGTTTTAGTAGTTAAATAATAAAAATGGCATATCAGTGGATATGCCATTTTTATTATTTATTGTCTTTTAAAAGATTTAGTTCCCATTCTTCTTGATTGGTGTGCAGTAATTTATGTGATGTATGAGATAATGGTTTTTGCAAATATTTTTCATAGCATTCTATCACAGCGGGATTTTCATGTGAAAATCTCAAATCATTTATTTTATCTAGTCCGTATAAAACTTCTGCCCTTTCTTCAGCTAGTTCCTTACCGTCCCAAATAGGTTGGCCTCCGCCTCCAGCACAACCACCTGGACATGCCATGATTTCTACAAAATCATAGGAAACTTTGCCATTTCTGATAGCTTCAATAAGCCTTCTAGTATTGCCCAGTCCACTAGCAACTGCAACTTTTAATTCTATTCCATCTATAGTAAATTTTGCTTCTTTCCATCCCTCTCTATTTCCTCTGACGTCTTTAAAAGCATCAGGGTCTGGATTTTTGCCTTCAACTAAATAATATGCACTTCTAAGAGCTGCTTCCATAACTCCGCCTGTTGCTCCAAAGATGACTGCAGCACCAGTGCTTATTCCAAGAGGTTTGTCTAATTCAATCTCTTCTAAGAATCTCACATCGATGTGTTCAGACCTTATCATTCTATCCACTTCTCTTGTAGTTAAAACAACATCTACATCCTGCCCAGCGCCTGCGTCGTTTAAGACGCTCACTCCCGCTTCATACTTCTTGGCTGTGCAAGGCATTATGGATACAACAAATATCTTTGATGGGTCGACATCCAATATCTCGGCATAGTAGCTCTTTGCAATAGCTCCAAACATCTGTTGTGGCGATTTTGCAGAAGATAATTGATCAACCATATCTGGATATTGAGTCTTCATAAACCTAACCCAACCAGGACAGCAAGAGGTGAACATAGGGAATTTTTCATTTTCCCTGTTTTTTAGTTTTTCAACAAACTCACTGCCTTCTTCCATTATAGTCAAATCTGCAGCAAAGTTTGTGTCGAATACATAGTCGAATCCCATCATTTTAAGAGCGCTGGCTAGTCTATTCACTGTAGCCTCTTCTCTTTTAAGTCCAAGGGACTCTCCCCATGCGGCTCTTACTGCAGGAGCAATCTGGACCACTGTGATTTTTTCTTCATCAGACAACGCTTCAAAAACTTTTTCTGTATCGTCTCTTTCCCTCAATGCTCCTACCGGGCAGTGGGTGATGCATTGCCCGCAAAGGGCGCAGTCAGCTTCTTCTATTCTCCTATTTTTAGATACATCAACTCTTGTCCTCGAACCAGTATTTGCAATATCCCAAATGTTTAAGCCTTGTATCTTATCACATACTTCAATACATCTCATGCACTTTATACATTTCTCATAATTTCTGACTAAAGGAAATCCTTCAGTCCATTTTGCATGAGGCAATTGCAACTCATAAGGTATATCCAATATTCCCAAATCATTAGCTATTTCTTGTAAACTGCAATTCCCGCTTCTTACGCAAGTAGCACATCTAGCATCGTGTTGAGAAAGAATGAGTTCAACATTTGTCCTTCTAACTTCTCTTACCTTTGGACTATTAGTGTGAATTTCCATTCCTTCTTCTACTACATTGTTGCAAGCAGGTATAAGTCTATTTATTCCTTCTATTTCTACAACGCATACTCTACATGCACCGATTTCATTTAATCCTTCTAGATAACATAAATTTGGTATCTTAATATGATTCAGTTCTGCGGCTTTAAGAATTGTAGTTCCCTCTGGGACAGTGACTTTTTTATTGTTTATAGTTAAGTTTACCACTTTTCAGTCCTCCCTCCTTTAAATACTCCAAATCCGAAGTGGTCGCATCTTAAGCATCTCTTTGACTCTTGATTTGCCTCTTCTAAACTCATTGGACATTCAGCCAATAAGAAGTCGTCTATTCTATCTTCAACAGGTCTTTCTTTCATGTTAACTCTCCCACAAGGAACTCTATCTGCTAATCTAGGTTGAGGAATATTAACATCTGATTCAATCACATGATGATATCCTAAGTAGTTGTCTATATTTGCAGCAGCAACTTTCCCAGCGGCAATAGCTTGAATAACTGTAGCAGGCCCTGATATGCAGTCCCCTCCCGCAAATACTCCAGGTATGTCCTTTACACCAGCTGAACTAAGTGCATCTATTACGCCTCGTCTTACAGGTATCCCATCTTTTTCAAAGTCTTTAGATTCAATACCTTGCCCTATAGCTATGACAACGACATCGCATTCAATCTCTATAGGTCTCTCTTTAGCATCTTGAGTCTTTGGCCTTCCGTTTTCCATCTTTCCAACAATCTGTGGCTGTACTATTAACGCCTTTACTTCTCCATCTTCATTTGCTTCTATCTTTATAGGGTTCGAAAGTTCATATACTTCGCATCCTTCAGCAATCGCTGCTTCAACCTCTTCTTTGAGCGCAGGCATATCATCTTTTCTTCTTCTATAAATTATATTTGCATTTTTAGCACCTAATCTAATAGCAGATCTTGCGACATCAATCGCAACATTGCCACCGCCAATTATAGCAACTTTTTTGTCTTTAAAATCAGGATATATTCCATCTCCAATGTCCTTTAATATATCAACAGCTGAATATACTCCCTTTGCATCCTCCCCTTCTATACCCATGCTCTTGTGGATTTGAGCGCCGATTGCTATATATACGCTGTCGTACTTGTCTTTTAAATCGACCACTGAAATATCTTTGCCTATAGTGACATTGGTAAATACATTTACATCATACGAAAGCAATGTATCTATCTCTTTGTCCAATATCTCCCTTGGCAATCTATAGCTTGGAATCCCATATCTTAGCATGCCGCCGAGTTTATTCCTTCTCTCGTAGATATCAACCTGATGTCCCATCATAGATAAGAAATACGCACATGTTAGTCCACTAGGTCCCGCGCCTATTACAGCAACCCTTTTGCCGGTTAAAGGCATCCTTTCAGGATTTTCAACCTCACTTGCATTGTCAACAGCAAATCTCTTTAATCCTCTGATATTTATTGAGCTATCAATCATATTTCTCCTGCACCTGGTTTCACAAGGATGTTCGCAAACGTATGCACATGTGGCAGGCATCGGATTGTCTTTTTTGATTAATTTTATTGCATCATCATATCTTCCTTCTGATATTAGCGCTATGTAACCAGGTATATCTACCCCTGCAGGGCATAAAGATACGCAAGGCACTGATTGATATATGCCAAAATTGCATCTATCCCTTAATATATGTTCTTCAAAATCATCTCTAAAACCTTCTATACCCTTTAATACCATATTTGCAGCCTCATACCCAATTGCACAGTCAGCAGATAAATAAATGCTCCTTGCTGTCTTTTCAATTAAATCAATTGTATTAAGTGTAGCTCTTCCATCGAGAACATCTCCTAGCAATGCTTCCAGCTGCCCCAATCCAACTCTGCATGGTACGCATTTTCCACAAGTCTGGGCATGAGCCATCTTGACAAAGGACAATGTTAAGTCAATTGGACACAAGCCAGGAGGTGAAGCTATAATACGTCTTTCGAGATCTTTATACATCTCTTCGACAGTGGCTTGAGCTTTGTCTTTTGTAATAATACTAAGCCTACTCATCAAAATTTCCCCCTTTTGTTATTAATCTAACAAAATTATATAGCATTATGTCAATAAAATAAAGAAAATTTTTCTAAATGTTTGCAATATTGAATGTAATGGTTATCATTGACAATTATTTGTCATACAATTCAGAGAATATTATACTTCTTTGCTATCTTTTTATTATACTGGGTATAACTATTACAAAAGGAGGGTGTTATTATGAACAAAATATTGGTGCCAATTGATGGCTCGAAGTGTTCTCAACTTGCCATGCAAAAAGCAAAAGATCTTGCAATTGCATTTGATAGCTCCATCACTGTGATTACAGTTGTGGACAGTATAAAATACCTTGATATGGAGTACAGGTACAATGCAGTTCAGAAAGACATAGAGTATGCAAAAGAGCTTCTAAAATTTGCAGAAAAATTCTTTGAGGATCTAGGAAAAGACATAAACACACTCTACAAAACAGGCGATGTCGCTGAAGAAATAGTCAATTTTTCAGAGGAAGGCGATTTTGACTTGATAGTTATCGGTTCTCGAGGTATGGGAAGATTCTCTAGAGCAATTCTCGGCAGTGTAAGCCAAAAAGTGTCCCAAGTGGCTAAAACTAATGTATTAATTGTTAAAAAACCTTAATAACTAAATCAGATATTGATATTTCCTTATTGCCTCTGATATTCTTTTATGTTTCAATTACTTTAATTTTTAGAATATATTGAAATATTTTTATTTATGTTGTAAGCTAATATAAATAGTTGCTTATAGCAACTCAATAATTGGAGGTGTTTATTTATGAAGGAAAAGAAACAGGCTACAATTTTTCATGCTCTTATTCCTATAGTCGTTCTTATTATTTGCCTTTCTTACGGAATAATAGTACTCGGCGCAGACCCTCACATACCACTACTAGTAGCAATTGTAGTAGCTTCGTTGGTGTCTGTTCTTATGTTGAACTTCTCTTGGGCAGAAATTGAGAAAGGTGCCATAGAGACAATTCAAATGTCTATGCAAGCAATACTTATTTTAATGGTAATTGGTACTGTAGTAGGTTCTTGGATATTAAGCGGTACAGTTCCAGCAATGATTTATTATGGTCTTAAAATACTTTCTCCAGGAATCTTCCTTGTAGCTACAACATTGATATGTTGCGTAGTTTCACTAGCAACTGGTAGTTCATGGACCACTGCAGGTACTGTAGGTGTGGCTCTTATTGGAGTAGGTAGAGGATTAGGGATCCCAGTTGAAATAGTTGCAGGAGCAATTGTTTCAGGTGCATATTTCGGAGATAAAATATCTCCTCTTTCCGATACTACCAATTTAGCACCTGCTATGGCCGGATCAACTTTATTCGAACATATTAGATACATGCTTTACACAACTGTACCTAGTTTAATTATCGCTTTAATACTGTACGCTATAATAGGATCTAGATATGCAGGTCAAACATTAGATACTTCAAACATAGATTTAATATTAAATGGTTTATCAGCAAACTTCTATATATCACCTGTTTTGTTGATACCACCATTAGTAGTAATATTAATGGTTGCATTTAAAGCCCCTGCTCTACCAGGTTTGTTAGCAGGAACTGGTTTAGGTGCATTATTTGCAGCAATATTCCAAAAATCTAGTTTAGGTCAAATCGTAGATACTATACACTATGGCTTTTCAATTGAAAGCGACACTCAAATAATCAATGAATTGCTAAACAGAGGCGGTCTAGATTCCATGATGTGGACCATATCTTTGATACTCTTGGCCATGACATTTGGAGGAATTATGGAAAAGAGCGGAATGTTGGGCGCATTAGCTCAGAAGATACTTTCTGTTGCAAATTCTACTGGATCACTTGTTTTGGCTACAATACTCTCTTCAATAGCAATAAACATACTAGCAGCAGATCAATATCTGTCAATAGTTATACCTGGTAGAATGTACAAAGATGCTTATGACGAGATGGGTCTTGAACCAAGACTATTGTCTAGAACACTTGAAGATGCCGGTACGCTTACATCGCCTCTTGTCCCTTGGAACACATGCGGAGCGTATATGTATAGTGTTCTATTAGTAAGTCCTCTTGCATATCTTCCATATGCATTCTTAAACTTGATTAACCCACTAGTTGCAATCTTCTATGGATTTACTGGAATAACTATAAACGATCCTAAAAAACCAAAAAAGAATAAGGTTAAATAAAAAAGGCAGCCAAGGCTGCCTTTTTATATTGATTAAAAAGCTATTATATAGTATGCTCTTCTTGAAAGAGGGTGTGTGAATGAAAAAAAGGTACATATTTATCATCATATTAGCTATATTGGCATTGCCTTTGTTGTACTTTAGAAATGAGATAAAGTTCTTAAGTTCTATTGCTACATCTAAATTAACCTCTCCTAAAAACGATAGTGAAGAAACACCGATAAATCCACTCGATAAATACATAGAAGTAGAATCAAATTCAACACAAAATACCGATGCAAACAATATAGAGCCCAGCGATACACAAAGTAATGGCAGCATAGGAAAAAATAATGTGCAAAATAAAAATCCTCAAACAATCACTACACCAAATAATAAATCTTTTGATGAAATCATAAATATTTATAATCCAAAATTTAAAGCTTTAGAGGATGAATTCAACTCATCCCTTGATAAATTGATTTCAGATGCATTGTCAGATTACAATTCAGGCAATTACACAAAATATCAATTGGCAAGATTTTATTTGGATAAAGGCTACAAAATAGAAAAAGAGTCTGATGCAAAATTCTATTCCCTTTTAAAAGAATTAGAGAAAGAACTAAAGGAAAACTCCATAGATCTTTCTCTAAAAGATGAAATAGCTAAATACTACGAGAGCGTCAAATCAACGAAAAAGAATAATTTAATCAATAAGGGAATGGCTTTAGTAAATGGCAATTAATCTATATTGAATCGAAGAAATAAACCCACTCTCTCCAGCCAAATCCACTCATACTCTTAGGGCAAATTTTTAGAGACGCATCAAAGTGCCTAACCACATTTTTCTTTTCTAGATTGTATTGATAAAGCAATGTTCTTATTAAGAGTATTGCTTTTTCTTTGGTCTTATACCAGTCATTCCCTTCGTTTACGCATAGTTCAATGCCGATTGAGTTGCTATTTGTTATCCCAAATCTCCCCTTGCCGTCGCCACAATGATAACTTGAATTTTTATCTTCCACCAACTGAATTACGTGATCTTCGTCAATCACATAATGACTTGATGCATTGATATTTGGCTTGTTAAAGTACTTGAAATGGTTTATCGCATTTGCGGTTTTATTTGTGTTTCCAGTATCATGTATGACTATATAGCTTATTTTTACGCCCTTTCTAGATCCAAAATTATTTTTAATCAACATTTTTTCTATCATAAAATACCTCCATTTTTTCTTTTAATTTCTTGTGTGCTCTCCTCTTTAGCTCGAGCACAGTCCTATAGCTTATATTATGCAATTTACTTATTTCATTAATGTCCAGTCCAAGATAGTAAAACTCAATTATTGTCTCCCTTTCTTTTAATGAAAGACTTTTAAATAGTTCTTGTATTTGATTAGAAAAATCTCTGTTTATCACTTCTTCTTCCAAATTCACTTCGCTTTCCAATAAATCTATCAATTCAGTATCCTCCTCATTTTTCTGATTCAATGACAGCATCTCTTTTTTTGAATTAAGCTTATTCAAATAGAAAAACTTTAGCCTTGTTTTTACAAATCCGCTAAAGTGCACATTTTTTCCTTTGTCAAAATCTCTTATGCATTCTAAAACTATAACTTTGCCGTCTTCTACTAAATCTTCAAATTCAAAATAACTATTATAGTATTTCTTTATTGAAGAAATGATCAATGGGTAAAATCTCTCTACTAATTCATATTTAGCATTATCATCTCCTCTAATTGAATCTTCATATAACCTTTCAATCTCCTCCATCATTTGCTCCATTCAAAGAGCGCTCTTTTTTTATTCCTAGGTGAGATAAGCTTAATATAGATCTGCAAAAAAATAAAAAGTAGAGTTCGAATATAAAGAACTCTACTTTTTTAAAGTCTACTTAATTTTTTCTAAAATGTCGTCAATTTTCATAAAAAGCCTCGCTATGTCAGACTTCATAGCTGGAGAATCCTCATTTTGATAGTAAATAAGTGCCTCCTTTACTTTGTCTTTTTCAACTTCTTTATGTAATTTTTCAACCAATTCTCCGTTCTTAAGTTGTTTTAAACCAGTATTTAAATTACATAAAAGTCTAAACTCGGCCGTATTTTTTAACCGAATATATGTATCTCCTCCAGTTGTATATATTTTCTCCACACAATTCAATTTAAAATACCCCATGGCTCCATCGTCTTTGCCAATAGGTTCTCTCACCTTTAGCTGTATATAAATAAGACTTGTAGATATTGCGACAGGAATAGCCGCTTTGCTGGTCAATATCTGACGATAATAGTTGTTTGATGCTTTTAAGTCGAATTGATAATGCATGCATAAATTTTTTATCACAGTTTTTATGGTTTTTCCTAACAGGACTTCTCTATCTTCATAAACAAGCTTTGTAGCATTTCCTATTTTTTCGTCATAGCAAGGAATTAACGCTAAAAGCTTATCGCTATAAATCCCATCATCATTTCGCATCGTTCCACCTCCTCAACATTCATTCTCACGATAGATTATGAGATGAATATATCAGAACATGTGTTCGATGTCAATAACTATTTATCTCCTCCATAGATCAAAGTGCCTACTGTTTCTCCTTTTAAAATCCTTAGAACAATGCCTTCAGTTTTGCCATTTACTACAACCAAAGGTATTTTAAATTTATTCACATATTCAGCAGCCTTTAGTTTTGTGCTTACTCCGCCTGTGCCAAAAGAACTTTTTTCACCAATATCTATATCTTTTTTGATGCTCTCCACATCGTTTATCTCATGAATGATTTCTGCATCGTCGTAATCTTTTGGGTTCTTATCGTATATGCCTTCTATATCGCTCATCAAAATAAGCAAATCAGCTCCCCACAGCACGCTTGAATATGCTGCAAGCATGTCGTTATCACCTATTTTAATCTCATCGACACTCACAGTATCATTTTCGTTGATTATGGGTATTACACCCTCGTCAATCAATGTAAACAGCGTGTTTCTAATATTCAATGTTCGGCTCTTAGATTCAAAATCGTCTTTCGTCAAGAGTATTTGAGCTACATGTAAATTTTTCTCCCAGAATATTTTCCTATATGAATCCATGAGTTCTACTTGCCCGATTGCACACAGTGCTTGCTTATAATGAATATCTTCTTTCCTAGACCATTTGCCGATTGTAGATACCCCTGCAATCCTCGCTCCAGAAGAAACAATTACCACTTTCTTTCCGCTGTCTACAATTTCTTTGATTTCATTTGAGAGTTCTTTAATAAATTCTTTGTCGATCTTTCCCGACTCATCAGTCAGTGTGCTAGATCCTATCTTAATGACTATCTTTTTTGCAGATTGTAAAGCTTCTCTATCCATTTTACACCTACTTTCTTATCTGACCATTGCCAATAACAACATATTTATATGTTACCAATTGCTCAAGTCCTACCGGCCCTCTAGCGTGGAGCTTTTGAGTACTTATCCCCATTTCCGATCCAAAACCGAATTCTGTGCCATCAGAGAATCGAGTAGAGGCATTTACATAAACGCAAGAAGAATCGACCCTTTTTTCGAAAATACATGCGTTCTTTAAGTCATTAGTAATTATTGCCTCAGAATGCTTGGTCCCATATTTATTTATATGATCTATTGCATCATTTAAATCATCTACAACTTTCACCGCCAGTATATAATCCAAGTATTCCTCATACCAGTCGCTTTCATCCGCTGGATACACATCAATTATTTCTTTAGTTTTCTCGCACCCTCTTAGTTCTACTTTATCGTGAATCTCTTCATATAGTAATGGCAAAAAAATGTCTTTTATATCTTTGTGAATCAGAACAGTTTCACACGCGTTGCAAACCCCTACTCTTTGAAGTTTTGCATTCTTAATTATATCGATTGCCATTTTAAAGTCAGCAGATTCATCAACAAATATGTGGCAATTCCCTTCTCCTGTTTTTAAAGTGGGAACTTTTGAGTTTTCAACTACATAGTTGATTAAATCTTTCCCTCCCCTAGGAATTAAAAGATCTAATTCCCCTGTTAAATTCATCATCTCATCAGCTACTTCTCTTCTTTCGTCCTCTATGAAGAAAACTACATTCTCTGATATATTTGAGCTTCTAAGCCCCTCTTTAATAGCTTTTATGATAGCAATATTGGTATTTAATGAGGATGAGCTCCCCTTTAATAGAATTGAATTTCCAGATTTTATTGCCAGACTAAATGCATCTACCGTAACATTTGGCCTTGATTCATATATTATTCCAATTACTCCTATAGGAACACTCATTCTCGCAATTGTCATTCCATTTGGCCTAGTCCAGACTTTATCTGAATTCCAAATAGGATCGTCAAGTTTAACTATCGAATGAATATTGTCGACTATGCCAGCTAGTCTTTCTTCGTCTAAATAAAGTCTATCAATTAGCCCTTTTTTCATCCCTTTGCTATTTGCATTCAATACATCCAACTCATTCATATTTAAAATTTCCTGCCTTTTATCCCATAACTTATCCGAAACTTTTAATAATGCTTCATTTCTCTCCTCCAAGCTAGACATTTCAAGGTCTCTTTGTGCTTTCTTCAATTCAAGCGCCATAGTTTTTATATCTACCATAATCTCCCCACCTAAATGTTTTCGTATATTATAGCAGAATTAGAACATTTTGTGAATAATTATGTGATAATACTGAATTTTTCATATTTTGATAGTATTATTTTTTATTTCTGCATTTATGTATATTAGTTTCATATGTTATAGCATTATCGCAAATTATTAACATTACAGTTTAATGATATTGCGATTTTTTTAAATTATCTCAATATTTTTATTGATAAGAAATTGGCAAAATTATGGGCTATATTATCTCTTGTCAAAATATTAAAATAATGTTAAACTAAAGTTGTCGTAGAGCAATTTAAATAAAGGGGGAAAACTTATGAAGAGCAAAAAACTATTGATTTTACTAAGTTTGCTTTTAGTTGTTTCTGTGTTCGTATCAGCTTGTAGTCCAAAGGAGGAAACTCCAACAACCGAACCAGAAGAACCTACAACAGGCGAAGAGCAAACAGGTGAAAAAATACTTCGTACAAACAACTCAAGTGAACCCGGTTCATTAGACCCAGCACTTGCACAAGGTACCCATGAATCATGGATACTTAACAATCTGTTCGAAGGTCTCATGAAGCACGATTCAACAGGACAAATTATACCGGGAATGGCAAAAGAATACACTTTGTCAGAGGACAATTTGACTTACACATTCACTCTTAGAGATGACATTAAATGGTCAAACGGCGATCCTGTAACTGCACAAGATTTCGAATTTGCATGGAAAAGAGCTCTTGATCCTGAATTGGCAGCAGACTATGCATATCAGTTGTACTACATCAAAGGAGCAGAAGCATACAACTCCGGAGAAGGTACAGTAGATGATGTAGCTGTAAAGGCTCTTGACGACAAGACTCTTGAAGTAACTCTTGAGTCACCTACTGCATATTTCCTAGACCTATGTGCATTCTACACATACTACCCAGTAAATAAAGCAGTAGCAGAAGCTAATCCAGATTGGGCAAAAGACCCATCAACTTATGTTTCAAATGGACCATTCACATTAAAAACATGGGAACATAATGCAAAAATCACATTAGCTAAAAACGAAAACTACTACGACAAAGACAGTATAAAATTAGACGGTATTGATTTTGATATAATTGAAGATGAAAATACAGCATGGCAAAAATATGAAGGTGGAGAGTATGACATATTGCTACCTCTTCCACAAGCAGTTGTAGCTCAGCTTAAAGCTGAAAACAACCCAGAACTTCAAATAGGGCCAGAAGTTGGAACTTACTACTACAACTTAAACAACGAGAAAAAACCTTTCAACAACAAGAAAGTAAGACAAGCATTGGTATATGCTCTCGACAGACAAACTATCGTTGATAAGATAGCTCAAGGTGGACAAATTCCAGCAACAGGAGTTGTACCTCCAGGACTATTGGATGAAAATGGAGAAGACTACAGAAAAACTACCGGTGACTTTATAGGTTATGACCTTGAAAAAGCAAAGACATTGCTTGCTGAAGGCCTAGCTGAAGAAGGCATGACTGTTGAAGATTTCAACGCACAAAAATTTGTTCTGCTATATAACACTTCAGAAGCTCACAAGAAGATAGCTCAAGCTGCTCAAGAAATGTGGAGAACAAATCTAGGGCTTGAATTAGGATTGGAAAATGTTGAATTCCAAGTAAAACTAGATAGAGAAAAAGCTGGAGATTATGATATATCAAGAGCTGGATGGATTGGAGATTATAGCGACCCAATGACAATGTTGGATCTATGGTATACAGATGGACCTTTCAACGATGCTAACTACAGCAATCCAGAATATGATAAATTAATCGACATCGCAAAGGGCACAGCTGATCAAAAAGTTAGATTCGACGCTATGAGAAAAGCAGAAGCTATATTGATGGAAGATGTTCCAATTGTTCCTGTATATTTCTACACTCAACCATATGCTGTAAAACCATATGTTACTGGAGTATACAAAATTCCTATCAATTACCCTACAATCACATACGCTGATATAAATAAATAATTTGTCAGAAATATTATATTTTTTAAGAGAAAATCGGGAGTTAATCTCTCTGGTTTTCTCTTATTAAAATATATGAAAGGAGCTAAACCATGAAAAAATACTTGCTCAAAAGATTTGTTATGTCAATCATAACATTATGGGCTATCGTAACAATAACATTCTTTCTGATGCATGCTATACCAGGTAATCCTTTTGCAAAAGAGGGGAAAATGCCACCGGTTGTATATGAAAATCTTCAGAAGAAATATGGACTTGATAAACCACTATATCAACAGTATTTAATTTATCTTGGAAATCTAGTTAGAGGAGATTTTGGAGACAGTATGAAATCTCGAGTTGAAACTGTAAATGACATGATTGAAAGAGGCTTCCCTGTTTCAGCTAGATTAGGTGCCCAAGCACTAGTGTTTGCTTTGATATTTGGACCTGCGCTTGGATCTATGGCAGCTCTATATCAAAATAAAATTCCAGACTACATATCGATGATTGTAGCTATTATAGGTATATCTGTGCCGAGTTTTGTAATGGGTACGTTTCTCATACAATTCGTGGCCAGAAATATAGGTTTCCTGCCAATTGGAGGATGGGGAGAATTTAGGCACACCATTCTGCCGTCATTCGCCTTAGGGCTTATGCCTCTAGCTACAATGGCAAGACTTATGCGTTCCAGCATGCTTGAAGTATTAAATCAAGACTACATCAAGACTGCAAAGTCTAAAGGCCTTACAAAATTTGCTGTTATAATGAAGCACGCTGTAAGAAATGCAATACTTCCTGTTGTTTCAATTTTAGGTATCACGATTTCCAATCTATTGGTAGGAAGCTTTGTTATAGAAAAAATATTCGGTATCCCTGGATTAGGAATGTTCTTTGTTAAATCAATCGGAAACAGAGATTATACCCTTATTATGGGAACTACAGTGTTTTATGCACTTATACTTGTCGTAATGTTATTATTAGTAGACATAACATATATGCTCGTTGACCCAAGAATTAGACTTACTGAGGAGGGACATTAATGACTGAACTAACTAAAGAGATGTTTGAAAGAGCTTCAGAAGAGCAACAAAATGCTGAAAAAATCAGGCGTCCTAGCATAAAATACTGGCCTGATGTATGGAGAAGATTAAAGCAAAATAAATTAGCCATGGTAGGTTTGACTTTGATTATATTGATCACAGTAATGGCTATTATAGGCCCAATGATAAGTGGCTACACATACTATGAACAAGATTACTCAAATATTAATATGAAGCCAAATTCTCAATTTTGGTTTGGAACAGACGAATTAGGTAGAGATCTTTTTACAAGAACATGGTATGGCGCTAGATATTCTCTTTTAATTGGAGTTCTAGCAGCAGCAATAGACTTTACAGTAGGTATATTGTATGGTGGTATTGCAGGTGTTTCTTCAAGAAGAGTCGACTCAATCATGATGCGTATCGCAGAAGTAATATACAGTATACCATATCTCTTGGTAGTAATTTTGATGTCAGTCGTTTTCTCGAGCCAAGGTTCTGGTACCTCGTTGTTCGTCATAATTCTAGCTATGACAATAACCGACTGGGTACCCATGGCGATCTTAGTAAGAGGACAAGTTCTCCAATTAAGAGAAGCTGAATACTCTCTAGCTTCAGAGTCTTTAGGTGCTGATCAAGGGTGGATCTTGAGAAAACACATAATTCCTAACACTCTTGGACCAATACTCGTAAATGTAACATTAACTATTCCAAGAGCCATATTTGCAGAGGCAACTTTAGGTTTCTTAGGTTTAGGCCTACAAGCTCCTAAATCAAGTCTTGGAACCTTGGCAAATGATGGTTTAGCAGGAATGGCAGTAGGACTTACCTATCAGATCATATTCCCTGCACTTTTGATATCTTTAATAATGTTCTCTTTCAATGTTTTGGGAGATGGACTTAGAGATGCATTAGATCCAAGGCTAAGGAAATAGGAGGGAAAAAATGGAAAATATACTAGAAGTTAAAAACTTACAAGTCTCCTTTAAGACCTTCTTTGGTGAAGTTGAGGCTGTTAGAGATATAAGTTTCACTGTTGGGAAAAAAGAAACAGTAGCAATAGTAGGCGAATCAGGTTGCGGCAAGAGCGTTACCGCAAGTTCAATTATGCAGCTGTTGCCTATGCCCCCAGCATTTTATAAAGGCGGACAAATCCTTTTCAAAGGCGAAGATATAGTAACTAAAACTGAAAAAGAGATGCAAGACATAAGAGGAAGCAAGATTTCAATGGTCTTTCAAGATCCTATGACTTCCTTGAACCCAACAATGAAAATCGGAAAGCAAATCGTTGAAGGGCTTATAAAACACCAAAAATTATCAAAAAATGAAGCCCATAAGAAAGCAATTGAAATGTTGAAACTTGTTGCAGTCCCACAGCCCGAAAAAAGAGTTAATCAATATCCTCATGAATTTTCTGGCGGTATGAGACAGAGAGTAATGATCGCTCTAGCAATGGTAGCAAATCCAGAACTTTTAATTGCCGATGAGCCAACCACAGCTCTAGATGTTACTGTACAGGCACAAATTTTGGATTTAATGAAAGAACTACAAGATAAGCTAAACATGTCTATTATATTAATTACACACGACTTAGGTGTTGTTGCAGATATGAGCGACAAAGTAATAGTCATGTATGCTGGTCAAATAGTTGAACAAGGTAGTGTAAATGACATATTTAAAAATCCAATGCATCCTTACACTATAAAATTGTTGGCAAGTGTTCCTAGATTGAATATGAAACGTGATGAAAGCTTACACTATATTGAAGGCACTCCACCAGATTTGTACATTCCGCCTAAAGGGTGTGCGTTCTTTGATAGATGTGATTACGCTATGAAAGTATGCAAAGACTATATGCCAAACCCAGAATACCACAATGAAGAACATTACAGCAGATGTTGGCTAAATCACCCATTAGCTGTTGATGTACGACGTGAAGGGAGTGTTATATAATGGCAGAACCAATCTTATCCGCAAGAAATATAAAGAAATACTTCAATGTAAGCGGCGGAACACTAAAAGCAGTAGATGGGATAAGTTTCGACATATACAAAGGCGAAACTTTAGGCCTAGTTGGTGAGTCAGGCTGCGGTAAAACTACTGCAGGTAGAACTATAATAAGGCTATATGAGCCAACTGGTGGAGAATTGTATTTTGAAGGTCAAGATATATATAAACTCCCAAGGCATAGTATGAAACCTGTAAGAAGAAATATACAAATGATATTCCAAGACCCGTATGCATCGCTTAATCCTCGTATGACAGTCGAGGAAATAATTGCAGAACCGCTTGAAATTCACGGTATTTATAAGTCAGAAAAGCAAAGAAGAGAAAGAGTCTATGAGCTATTGCAATTAGTAGGTTTAAATGAAGAACATGCTTTAAGATTCCCTCATGAATTTTCAGGTGGACAAAGGCAAAGAATTGGAGTTGCTAGATCATTAGCATTAAATCCTAAATTTATTGTATGCGATGAGCCTATTTCAGCGCTAGATGTATCAATTCAAGCTCAAGTAGTAAATCTACTTAAAAATTTACAAAATCAATTAGGGTTAACTTACCTATTTATTGCACACGATTTATCAATGGTAAGGTATATATCAGATAGAGTTGGCGTAATGTATTTAGGTATGATGATGGAACTTGCTAAGTCAGAAGAATTATACGATCACCCAATTCACCCATATACGCAAGCACTATTATCTGCTATTCCTATTCCTGATCCTGAAATTCAAAGATCTAGAAAAAGGATAATACTTGAAGGAGATGTACCTTCACCAATTGATCCAGGTCCAGGCTGCAGATTTGCAGATAGATGCTTCTATGCAATTGATGAATGCAAAAAAACAACTCCTGAATTCAAAGAAGTTAGGCCAGAGCATTTTGTCGCTTGCCATAGATCAGGAGAAATATTAAATGGGACCGCAACAATGACAAAATAGATAAAGCCCCCAATTAATTGGGAGCTTTTTTATTCGTACAATATGAGCATTATAAATTCTAAATCCTCATCTCCTATCGCTTCTATTGAATGAAATTCACCAGGCTTACATATTGTCAAATCTCCGGGCTCTAGGAAAACTTCTTCTCCGTTGTCATTGTACATAGCATGACCATCTAATATGTAGTATGCCTCCTGCTCTCCTATATGCTGATGATATCCAATAGAATTGCCCGGTTTAATGATCGCCTTGCCATATAGTTTCCCCTTGCCTAAAAAGTCCTTTTCTTCAAACAATCTAATGATAGTTACATAACCTTTGCCATCTTTTAAATTTTGCACAACCTCTACTTCAAAATCATCAAAATGTCTTACCATATTTGCCTCCTTAGTTTACATCTATTAGGCAGCCCATATGGGCTGCCTATAATATACTATTTAGTTGGGATTAATATGATTTGTCCAGGGAAAATCAAGTTAGGATTCTTTAATTTATTGTATTGAGCTAACTCTTGCCATGGAACTTTGTACTTTAACCCAATTCTATAAAGTACTTCTCCTTTTTGCACAATATGTTTAATGTCTTTTGTAGGTACAGTTGGCGTTGTAGGTTCAGTTGGTGTTGTGGGCGCCTTAACTACTTTAATTCTTCCTTCAACTTGAGGCCCTAACATTTCTGTAGATGCAACATACTCAGCTAATACGTCTGATAATAATCCGCCTTCGCCGACAAATGGCTTGTTAGCAAACATTGTATATCCATCTCCACCAGCTGCAACGAAATCATTAGTTACCATGGTGTAAGTTTTAGTCTTTTCAATTGGCTTACCATTTATCGTAACCGAAACAATTCTTTGACCTACTGGTTTTGAAGGGTCAAAAGTGTAATTTAAGCCACTTACATGTGGGAAATGACCTGCTGGTTCAGGATAAGCGTCAACACCATGCTCCAATGCTTTTAATACTTCTTCGCCAGTAACTTTTATAACTGCTAGAGTATTAGTAAATGGGAATGCTGTCAAAATTTCGCCTAATGTTATTTCTCCTTCATCTATGGATGCTCTAATTCCTCCACCATTTGTGAGGGCAAAATCCGCACCGGTAGATTTTCTCATAGCATCTGTAATTAGATTCCCTAAATTAGTTTCACCTGTTCTAACAAGTTCTCTTGTACCTTCTAGTTTAACTTCAGTTTTGCCAACTACAGTGTTCTTTAAAGGTTCATTCTTAGCAACTAACTCTTCAACCATCTTAGCTATTTCTGCATCAGGCTGAGTTTCTTTTAAATCTTCATAAGTCATTACTTCTGCTGTTTTCTTTACTATCTTTCCATCTTCAAGTTCCAATTTAACAAATCCTACATCTTGAGTATATGATCCAGCTTGAACTATTAAAGTATTGTTTACAGTCATTCCTTCTTCAAGCATGTGATGGCTATGACCGTCAACTATTAAGTCTATGCCTTGAACTTTTTCAGCCAATTTTTTTGCTGTGTTAACACTTGATTCATCTATCCCTAAGTGTACTAATGCAATGATGACATCTGCACCTTTTGCTTTGAGTTCTTTTACATATTTATCACCAGTAGCGACTACATCAGCAAACTCTATTCCTGTAGTATTAGATGGGTGGGATTTGTATTTTGTTTCATCTGTCGTAAGTCCAAATATCCCTACTTTCAAGCCATTTTCCATCTCTTTTATTACATATGGCTCGAAATCTGAAGTTTTGTCTGATTCTTTGATGATATTTGCCCCTAGTATTGGAAACTCTGCTATTTTCTTTAGCTCTAATAATCTGCTATACCCGTAGTTGAAATCATGATTACCAGGAGTCATCGCATCGAATCCCATTTTGTTCATGATCTTTACTATCTCTTCACCTTGAGTTAAATTAACATCAATTGTTCCGTGGAAAGTATCTCCAGCATTTAAAAATAATAAGTTTGGATCATCTTCTCGCAAGCCGTTGACAACGCTTGCAAGTTTTGCAAACCCTAGTTCTTTGCTGCCTTCATTTTCAGCAACTCTACCATGCATATCGTTTACATGGACAATAGTCAAGGTTTCATTGCTTGCAGCATGAGTGACATTTGTTGGTACTATTAGAAAGCTTAGAACCATAGCAAATGAAAGTACAACGCTAAGAAACTTCTTGTTTTTGATACTCATAAAAATCCCCCTTTTTATATTATCACTGCTCTTTTTATATACCCAAGAGAAACATTAAATACACAAAAATTAATGCAATATTGCTCAAAATCTACTTTTTTTGAATAAAAAAATCCTAAGCAAAATTGCTATCAAGCTCTTCTGCTCAGGATATCTTTCATAAGAAATGTTAATTTATAGTGATGCTGAGATTTGGTACAATCACATTGTCTAAATACACATGAACAGCAACTATCTCAGTTCCAGTCTTTGTCAGTAAGACAAATCCATTATTTAATACTGCTATATCGTCATTTGGAGCTGTTCCCAATCTTACCTTTACTCTTGAGTTGTCAATGTTATTTAAATTCAATTTACCAATGTATTGTCCATCTGAAAATGCCGTTGGCTTAAATGTCCAAGATAATTGTGCCATTTCCAATTCTCTAAGTTTTAATTCTGCTTCTATTAGCTTAGCTAGGTTAGTTACTAGAGCTTTATTCTCTTGTGAAAGTTTTTCATAGTTTGCTCTCGCATTTAAAATATCATCTCTATCAGATAATTTGACATTCTCTTTTGCTGGCAATGCATTTATTAAATTCATCACATTTTGAACGCTAGTTGCATTTGCGTCGTTTGCTACTACCCTAGTCAGTTCATTGTTTATCACGCCGTTTACTTCAACTGTTACAACTAAATTAGCTACATTTGTGTTTACATTGTATCTGAAAGCCCCATAGATAGTCGGTATAATCTCGCCATTTACTTTTACAACCAAATTGTTAATATTATCAGGTACATGAAGCTTCCCTGCTAAAACGGCATTGTTTGATTTTATTAGCTTTGGTTCTTCTATCCATCTCAAAGTTGTTGATTCTAAAAATCTTATTCTTTCTAATGCTTGATTTACTTTAGCTAACATAGTTTGATATTCCACATTTGTTGCTGCACCCATCCCAAGTATACGTCTCAGATCATTTAGTGCATCTCTTGCTTCTATTACTGTTTGTTTATCAGTCAATTTTAGATTTTCCAATGCAGGAATTTTAGCTACTTTTTCTCTAGCTGTTTGTAAAGCTTTCTCTAAAGTCATAGTTGGCAATGTCTTTGTATCGATGTTTTGTTCATAAAGCTTAACTTTGCCTACATATACTCCAAGTACAAGTTTGTCTAGATTGTTTTTGTTCATAAGCTGGCTGAATTTGCCATCTTTGTCTAGATTCACTACAACGTTGTTTAATTTTATTTTTATCTTGGTATTCCCTTTGAATTGTGATAAATCCATACCGTCGACTTTTATGTTGCCTGAGATTTGGATCAAATTTTTAGCCTTAGTCTCTTTTAACTCTAAATTTTCTACTTTAACTTTGTTTTTTAAGCTATTTATTATCTCATCATTAATAGAAACTTTTTTAACAATTTTAACTTCTTCTTTTCCTTTTGATTTGCTATTTTGACTGTCAGCAAAAGCTAATCCTGTGCTCAATGTCATTGCTAATGCTAAACTTAAAGCTGTCAGTTTAAACAATTTTTTCATTGTTTACACCCCTTTTTATATTATCTTCACTTATATTATATCACCTTAAAATTTAATTTAATCAGATTATGGAAACTGTAACAAAAACGAAATAAAGCATCAATATACACTAACCATTCACAATACTCAAATTAACTTAAATGTAATATTAAAACTATCCATTTTGGTGTATAATTACAGTATAAAACAAAGGAGAGTGATTTTATGAAGCGCATAATGTCATTTATGCTAGCTTTGATACTACTGATGGGTACAGGCTCAATAGTATCTGCAGAAAATCCTTACACAGAACAAGGTGAATTTCTCAATAAGCTTGGTGTACTGCTCGGAGATGAAAAAGGCAATTTAAATCTAGATGGTAAACTTACTCGCGAGCAAATGGTGGTCTTAATTTCAAGACTTTATGGAAAAGAAGACGTTGCTAAAAATTACAATGGAGTTAATGTATTCAAAGACCTAGGTTCAAAACAGTCATACTACATACCTTACATACTTTGGGCTAAAAACGAAGGGCTTATAGTTGGTATGTCTAGTACTCAGTTTGGCTTTGGTCAGACAGTTACAGTTCAACAATTTCAAACCGTTCTTTTAAGAGCATTGGGTTATAACGAGGAAGCAAAAAATTGGTCGAATGTGCCAACAATTGCACAAAATCTTGGTATTATGAAAGGTTTAAACTTCTCTGCATCACAAACATTAACCCGCGGAGAAGCTTCTGCCATGATCTACAATGCACTAGCACTGCCTGTGAAGGGGAGCACTATTTCCCTTATGGCAGTGCTGAATTTAATTCCACTTGATATTAGCTACAACGCAACAGTTTTAAATGATTCTTTAAATTTAAAGGGATCTGTAAAAGGTGTTAATGAGTTGAAGTTATACTTGAAATCAAATAATGGCATACAAACCTTAAATATTCCTTTAAATTCAGATGGCTCCTTTGACTATACCAAAGACGATTTGAGCATAGGCGAGTACAGCTATATAATCTTTAGCGGAACTCAATCTGCTAAGATGAAAACTTTTTCAATCACAAATATAAAGTTCGACCTATCAAGTGTATTTGCAGACAATTTAAAAGAAATAAAGATAAATTTAAACAAGCCAGTTGATACAAATCTTTCAAGTTTCGTATACAACTATGAAACAAATGCTGGTGCGATAAATAGAGTCTACTATGAGAATGGAGATAAAACTATCGTCCTCGTCTTAAATGGGACGATGGAAAACAACAAAGAATATACATTGACTGCAAAAAATATCAGATCTACTACAAATGAAGTTGTAGAGTTTAAAGATAAAGCATTCACAGCGACAGACAATACCCCTCCTAGGGTTACTGGGATTGATGTTTTAGGAACAACCGGGATAAGAATTAATTTCTCAGAACCGATAAAAACAGTTCCTTCAATGAGTAACTTCAACATAAATGCAACTACATCTTTATCAAACCCAATACTTTCATATAAATCGATAGAGCTAAGGTATTCTACATCAACTACATTAGCCCCTGGGACATACACTCTGTTGACTCAAGGTTTGGAAGATTTCGCAGGAAACAAGATGAACATTGACACAAGATCATTTACTGTTGTAAAAGATACACTTCCCCCTAAAATTGTCAAATCTACAGCCTCTCTAGATCAATTGACAATAGAGTTTAACGAACTAATTAATTCAATGACTGTATCTAGAGAAAGCATATACTGGAAGCAAGATGGTGTGTATAGGAAGTACCCAGATTCAATCACAGTAGATGGTAAAAAAGTCATAGCAGTATTTAACGAAAATTCAATTCCTAATAAAGAAACTAGCATCTTTATAGAAGGCATCGGAGATTATTCTGATAATAAAATATCTCAGGCTTTAATAAAAGTAACTCCGACAGTTGACTCAAGAAAGCCTGAAGTTGTCTCTGCAGTAGTAGGCGATACCGGTAAATTTATAAAAGTGATATTCAACAAGACAGTAGTCGGAAATATTCCAAGTAGCTATAGCGTAGTTGATAAAAATAGCAGTTTAATACTGATAAAAGATGTTGTTGGAAGTGGCAGAGAGTACACTATAAACTTTTACAGCACACTGCCAAAAGGCAATGTAAAACTTACTGTATCGGAAATAAAAGACATGAATGGGTTAAAGATAGAGCCTTTCACAACTACACTTACTGTTAAGGATTTTGAAAGCCCAAGACTATTAAATTATTCAGGGTACGGGAATACAATCATCATGGAATTTTCAAAACCTATGGACGAAAAGACTACAAGCTATCTGTACAACTACATCGCAAAGATAGGCGGGACAGAAGTCTATCTAGTACAAGGCACTCAATTCAACTTAAGTCCAGACCTAAAAACACTAACTATTGTATTGCCAGACTATATGTACGGCAAAAAAGTTATGATAGGAGCTAGTGATAACCTTACTAATCTTGAAATCAGAGGCTTAAAAGATACTTCTGGCAATTTCACAGATCCTTTGGTATTGAGTTTGAAATTTGAAGGCACCGCAACAGGAAATGGCAAAGTGGTCGATTATTATCCAAATATAGCCGGGAAACAAGCAGTATTGGCAGAGCCAAATTTGATAAAAGTAAAATTCAATATGCCTATAGTAAAAGCTGACATAACAGATTTCGTAGTTGCAGGCCACACTATTTCAAGAGTAATAGTTGACGGAACAAATGTGGTACAGATTGTACTTGCTGACAGCACAACCTACATTCAGCCAAATACAACGGTTATTCCAAATACTAACAAGATCAAGACATCAATTGGTACAAGCGTAGACCCAGGGCTATTTAATGTAGTAGATGAAGTAAGCCCTATTTTGAAGAGTACCCAAGTGATGATTGTAGGGAATAATCTAGAAATCACATTTAGCGAACCTTTAGAAGAGGAAGGTGCTAGCTTATACAGAAGGGATCTACAAGTAATTAGATTAAGTGATAGTAAAGTATTGAGCACAGATGATTACACTACATCAATTAAATCTACCGACAAGCAAACTTTAGTAATCACTCTAAAATCAAAGCCAATACAGTCTAAATACTCCATAAGAGTTATTGACAATCCGATTTATATAAGAGATACTTCAGGCAACTTAGTAAAGCCCTCTCAAATGATAGAAACGATTCAGCCATTTTAAAAAACCACAGTGAACAATTCGTTCACTGTGGTTTTTCTATTATTGAGCTAATGATTTAATTATTAGATTCATAAATATTGTCGATGCAGAAGCTCTATTAGCTTTACCTTGTGGATCAAATCTATTTCCACCAACACCCTGTACCAATTCATATTCATGAATTTTCATTACAGAGTCTTTGGCCCAAGCGCTTATTTGATTGGAATCCAAGAAATTATCAGATTGCTTTCTCTCAATCTCTATATTCTTATAGTTTAGATACCTATCTAGTATTACCGCCATTTGTTCTCTAGTAATTTCATCGTTTGGCCCAAAAGTTGTTTCGTCGTACCCTTTTACTATGCCGTTAAATACTGCCCATTCAACTGCATTCTCATACCATGAATTTTCATTTACATCCTTAAATTTAATATTTGAGTATCCTTCTAATTCAGCGCCATCTAATCTTGCCAATGCCGTTACAAACATAGCTCTAGTAAGTGTGCCGTTTGGGTCGAATTTTTTTTCATCAATCCCCTTGAATATATCTCTGGAAGCTACAAAATTAACAGGTTCATAGTACCAAGAATTAGATTTGACATCTTCAAAATCAACTTTTTTATGTCCAATTAAATACTCCGAAAAATGATTAGTCATAAATCTCATACCTTCATTGTCAATATATTGGCTAAAAGGTACTATTATTAGTGAATCATCTTGCGATACTCGATAAACGACTAACAGCGCATTATCATCGTTATTCTCATAAGGAATGGTTACCCTTGCTGTTCCCTTATCGAAATTGTCAATAACCGCATCACCTGATTTAATTGAGAAATCATAAATATATTCTCCTATTGTTCCTTGAATATCATTAGGTCTTTTAGCTATTGTAATATTAATGTCTGCGTCTTCGAGTCCATTATTGCTAATTTCTGATAAAGCAACTCGATTGAATTGAATTTTTGCTAAACCAGTATTAATAACTAGCATGTCAGCTTCTTTAGATAGTAGTTGTAGTGATTGTCTAGGAATATTGAATGTAATATTATTAACTTGTGGATAGTTGTCAATATCTATATCTATTACAACTTTTCCATTGCTGTTTTCTTTATTTTCTTTTGCATATTTTAAAGCCGATTCTAAGCTAGATGCAGAAACTTTTGCATTTAAATTTTCTCCAACGATATTAATATTTGGAGCTATAGCATTGCTAGTAGTATCCACAGGTACTTGTGGAACAACAGGAACACTGTTTTCTAATACTACGATCTCGCTTCTGTCTCTAACTCTAATACGAGGTAAAAATTCTGTTTCGGATGACATATTCTCTCCAATGGATGATATACCAGTTACCTCTACTCTATCTCCAACTTTTATATGGGATAATGAAACACTTTTGGTAATATATCCATTTATATAGACTATGACACCGTCAACTGTCAATTGCCCAACTACGCCATTTGCATCAGTCTTTATTTCTTGAACAGTCCCAGTAAATTTAACTAGCCTACCAATATTTTCACTTGCTATCGCCTCTTGAGGTGAAACTACTAAAGGCTCAACTGGATTTTTTGTGCTATCTATGACAGTCAGTTTTTGTACCTGGATCTCTTTTTCTCCTTGATATTGGTCTATATTCCCAAGCACTCTCACCTTTTGTCCTACTTCTACGCCAGATGATACTGGGAATACATTTATTCCTCCTGTTTCATCTTGAATGTAAATACAATCAAAGAATCCTTTGTTGTCATCAGTGCCATTGTATACATCTGTAGTTACTATACCTTCAACCATAACCTGTGTCCCTATTGGCAATGAATGAACCTCTGATATCTTATTTACATCTTTTAATGAGACTAATATATTTTCGACTATATTGTAATTGCTATATGGTAGGGTACCTGCATTTTCGACTTCAACTTGTACTTCAAAGTTTGACATAAATGCTCCTCCTGCTGCAATTATTGTTGCAGTATTTCCATTTTCATAAGTTACTTCTTCACTAGCCATCAAAAGCAATCTATCGTTGTATTTCGGTGGAAGCGGATTCCTATCTTTGTCATCATCTGATGAAAAAGTTGTTTCATGTCCGCTTATGATTGGCGATACACTGTTTGGCAATACAGAAGTAGGCAATCCGTTCTCATCAACTGCATGTATAGTTGAACCTCCATATTGACTAAAGACTTGAGATGGATCTAATCCTTGAGTGAATGGATTTACATAGCCGTTGTGGTCAGTTAGATAAAGTCTTTGAGCTTGTCCGCCATTTAATACATTGTCTTTTGCTTCATCATCTGTTATTCTGAGTCTAGCTCCAATAGCTTCTAGGATCTTATTTTGTTGTGCAGCCATATGTTGATCATGAGTAAAACTAGGGTCATTTTTTAAATTAGTGTAGTTTTCATAGTAGTCACCCCAACCAGTTAAAATTAGAGTTTTCCCTTGCTTAGCAAAGTTTTCAACTGCTTGGATCTCAGCTTCTGAGTAGCTCTTCCATGGAATTCTCCCAGTAGTTCCATTTCTTCTGCTTGGAACTGTAAATATGAACATCTCATATTTAGGATTGTTTAATGCTGAAAGCAATTCTTCAGAAGTGTTTAATTCTACCACTCTGATATCATAGTTTGCAGCTAGTGTAGCAAAATTCCCCATGCTCGCTTTATAGTTACCAGCTACATACTCGTTGTCATGCGATGCATCTATCCCTACATATATCAGTTTATCCCTATCTCTAACATTTATATCCAAGTCTTTAGTAAATGTAATCTCTTCACCATTTGACTCTACAACTGCTGTTACAAGAACTGTATATTTCCCTGGTGTCGTGAATGTATGAGTAATCTCATTAGTTATCATGCCGCCGCTTGCAGGTATTGTTTGATTAGGTGTACCACTATAGATTACAGAGCCATTCTTAAGTTGGTACTCTATAGATTTTAGAGTGACTGGAGTTGATTCGTTGTTGAATAATTTTGTTGTAATTTTCAAGCTTTCATCTGTAACAGGCATCATCTGATCATAGAAAAGGCTATCTATGCCTAGTTTAGGTGCCGAACCTAGCCAGACAGGCGCTGTGACAGCTATATCCCCATCTTCTTGAACTACTTGTACAAAATAGTATCCTGGAGTTGGATCTTCTATAGTTGTTTCAAATTCAATGGAGTTAGCTCCTACTGATTCTTTTACTACGGCTTTTCCTCCATTTGAAATTATTGAAAGCGTTTGTATCTTGTCGTTTGCATCTGGATCATTTACAGAAACCTTTATAGTTGCACTTTCTGGAACATCATCTAAAATAGTTCCTAATAGATTGTCGTTTAAAGTGTAAACAACGTCCAAATTGTTGTCTTCAGTAGCCCAAACTCTCATTTCTCTCAATGCTGCGTAAAGCCCATCTACCGAAAGGTCATTCGTGTATATTACAGTACGGGCAGTATTTGCATCTCCCCATTTACCCTTGTGGTTGTCTTGATTGTTTGTAGGTGCTAAGTGCCAACCTTTATCTAAAGCTTTTATATACTGGTCATATGATCTGAAGTATCCGCCACTTCCTACTGCACCTTCTCCATTGCCTACTTCAATCAAACTTATCCTTTGATCTATCACAGGATCTAAATAAGCAAAGTCTGCAAAATTTCCAAAAGTTGGTCCTGGGTGATTAAATTGAGATATTGAATTTGGCGTGTCTTTTAACAACTGATAATATTGTTGAAGTCCTAAATTATTAGTCTTGTTATTAAGCTCAGTATTGTTTCTGCTTACAAAGCCAGTGGTATTGAAAGTATTCATATGTCCTGGTCCACCTGACCAAGTCATTTCATAGCCATATATGCTAATGAAGTTTTCATCTCTTGCATTTTCTGCTGCTCTCAATCCATTTTGCCATTTTACATTGTTTGAATTGTAATCCACTAAGTTGTATGTTGGATATTTGTCCGCTGATGGTGCTGTATCAAATGAATTCGAATGGTCAGTCACTGCAAAGAAATCTAATTTAGCGACATTTTTAGCATATGCATAAGCATCAGCCAAAGTTCCTGAACCATCTGAGTTTTCAGCAGTATGTGAATGAAGTTGTCCATAGTAATTTCTATATGGTGCATTCGATTTTAAATAGTAGCTAAATACAACTGGGTCACTATCAAGATAGTCTTCTTCAATAGCAAATGCAGTTATATTCATTGGTAAAACTGTCTTATCAACTACTATAGGTGTAGTGTATGTGAATTCTTCACTGATGGTTTCATCTTCTGTGCCTACATTATAAGTTATTATATACTTAATCACAGCATTTTCAGATGCTGATAGATTGATGATATCTCCATCAGAAACTGCTCCTACAGGATTTGCAGTGACAGCACTTGTTTTTGCATGATAATAAACAAAAGTATTTGGTAAACTTTCTTCTTCACCTTTAACCGCTTTAGCAACAATAGTTGCTTTATGCTCTGCATCAAATTCTCTAATTACAGCCTCAGCTGTGTTTGATGAAGTAGCTACCTCTTCTCCACCATTTAATGAATAGACAATATGAGCACCTTCAGTTGGAGTCGACAATGTGACAATAGCCCCAAGTTTTATAGAAGATCCGTTTGCTGGATTTGTTTCAACAGCCACTACGCTTGGAGGTAGAGCTTTGACTACATCTGTCCCGTTTGCTTGAATTTGAGGTGAATTATAATATCCTATTACTCCAAGGATATCTACATAGTCTCCTACGACTTTGTCATTTATGCCATGTGATCTTAATGTTATTTCTACTCCATTTTGTTCAACTTTATGATTAGCTAATTTAGTTGTATCTGAGCCGCCTATTTGTGTAAGCTTTGCTGATGTGATTTTTACTAACATGCCTTCGTGTGCTCTATTTGAAGAAATTATCTCCGGTATTGTTAGTTCTAAAGGATTTGGCATAGCAGGGGATTCATTTACTACAACTATGTCAGTTGACTGTTGAGGTACAATTTGAACCATCCCACCATATAGGCTTATTTTCCCAGTGATTTGCACTTCTTTACCAACTAAATTTGGCAGATTAAAAGTGCTATTTCCTCCACTGTCAATAGCAACTCCTGCAGTTTCATCCTGCATAAAGATTGTCCTAGCTTGAGTTGAGTAAGTCGCGATTCCTTTAACTGTGACTATTTCATTAGCCGGTTTAGTTTTAGCCTCGGAAATTGGCAATAGAATGATTTCAGGTGTTTCAGGTTCAACAGGTTCTTCTCCTCCATTGTCTCCTTGATATAGTGAATTTCTTGGTGTAGGAGCTTCTATATAGAAGTCTTCACTGTTGTTATCTGTATCCCAGCCATTTGTTATGCCAGCTTGACTGCCGTCGTTATCTTTTCTCTGAGCGCTCGTTGTATTACTTACAGCAGGAGTTGCTTTTGTTTCGTATTCATTAGCTGTGCCAACTCCCAGTAAATCTACCACATTCCCATTATTGTCTAAAAGTTTAAGTTTGAAATTTGTTCCTGACATAGCTATATTACAGGTTGCATCTGGAGTAGGTAAATCAACAGTCCCTCCTGCACCTGCTGCGGCTTGGATTAAGAAATATCCGCCTGCTTTGATCACTGCATTTGGAAGTACTAGATTATTAGTCCCAAATGTGCCAGTAGCCGATGCATATTGGATTTGCCAACCTGATATATCAATATCTGTTAATGTCGGATTGTACAGTTCTATAAAGTCGTTTTTGTAAGTTGCGCCGCTGTTTCCTCCACCGCCATATGCTTCGCTTATAACTACATGATTTGCTTTTTCAGCAAACACATTTGTAGGGTTCATAGGAATCATTGTTATAAGCATAGCCAAGGCGAGTATTAGACTTGTAAATACTCTTGCTCTTTTCATTGCTCTCCTCCTTTTATTTTTCTTTATATTCAGTATATCATAAAAATTCAATTTATTTATTAAGTTATTGCATAATTTGAATTAAATTATCGTTAAACTATTTGTAGAATATATACAAAAAGAGGAGCATTCACTCCTCATATCTATATGTCTTGACTATTCTTTTTACGTATTTCCTTATTTCTCTATCATCTAAATCATTAATTGCTATTCTCAATTCCTTCAAATTGTTTTCCAATTTTTCATAATCAATGTTTGTTGGTTTTGCAACATAAATCTTCTGATGCTTTGTAGCATTGACTCCTTCTTCGTCTAATATAAGCTCTTCATACAATTTCTCTCCGGGTCTTAAGCCTGTGATCTTTATTGGTATTTCTGTATAGGGTTCAAACCCTGAAAGTTTGATTAAATCCTCTGCAAGTTTTATGATCTTCACAGGCTCTCCCATATCCAAAATGAATATCTCTCCGCCTTTAGCCATGGCTCCTGCTTGTATAACCAAAGAAACAGCTTCTGGTATTGTCATAAAATACCTTACGACATCTTTATGCGTTACTGTGACAGGTCCGCCCTCCTTTATCTGCTTTTTAAATATCGGAATCACGCTGCCATTGCTTCCTAGAACATTTCCAAAGCGCACTGCAACAAATTCAGTCTCGTATTTATCATTAAAAGCTTGAATGACCATTTCGCAAATTCGCTTTGATGCACCCATTATGTTTGTCGGATTTACAGCTTTATCCGTAGATATCATGACGAATTTTTTAACTCCATTTTCGGCGGCAACTTTAGCCAAGTTAACAGTTCCAAAGACATTGTTCTTTATAGCTTCTTTAGGGCTAGTCTCCATTAGTGGAACATGTTTATGAGCCGCAGCATGGAAAATGACTTCAACTTCCTCTCTTTTTATTATCTCGCGAAGTCTGTTCTCATCTCTTATAGATGCTATGTAGACAACTAGGTTTAAGTTTGGAAATCTTTTTCTCAACTCATTCTCCAGCATATATGCGTTGTTTTCATAGATATCCAATATGATTAATCTTTTGGGATTTTGAATAGCAATTTGCCTTGCTAGTTCAGAACCTATTGAACCTCCTCCGCCTGTAACCAAAACTGTCTTTCCGTTCAAGTATTTGCTTATTTCTGTCAGATCCGTCTTTATTTCTTCTCTGCCAAGCAAATCTTCAATCTGAACATCTCTTATCGCGCTTACACTCACAACTCCATCGATGAGTTCATACATGCCTGGCAATATTTTAAGCCTTGCCTTAGTGTTTTTAGATATTTCCACTATATTGCTCACTTCTGCCTTTGGTGCTGATGGCATGGCAATTACTATTTCATCTATATTGTATTTCTCTGCAAGCTTTGGTATGTCGTTTCTATTCCCTAGTACAGGTACCCCATAAATGACCTTCCCTTGCTTAGTTTTATCATCGTCCACAAATGCTACAACTCGATATTGGTAAGAATAATGATTCTTGAACTCCTTTAATATCATAGCTCCGGCGTCCCCTGCGCCGACAATCATAACTCTGATTATCTTTTTTCCATCGTCTTTGGCTCTATGACTTAATTTTTCATTTACAGTTCTAAGCGAAAATCTAAATCCACCTATTAACGCAATGTCAAATACCGTCATCATAGCATATACTGATCTTGGCAATGAAGTTTGCAAGAAAGCAAGCGTTGAAATCGAAGCTATGTTAGCTACCACACAAGCTGATACTATCTTTAACATTTCATCAACGCTAGCATACTTCCAAATGGTTTTATAAAGTCCAAATAAGTAGAAAACGACTATCTTTGCTAGTGAAATAAATATAAATGTGTTTTTATACACTTCAAAATAGCTCATAAATTGGGGATTATTAAAGCTTTCAAATCTTAAAAATAAGGAAAATACAGCTGATATGTTTATAATCATAAAATCAACTAAAACCATTAATATTGTCTTTTTGTTAAACCGCACTGGGATTCACCTCTTTTTTGCCCTTTAGATTATACTACAACAATATTTCATTCTTTTCAATAACCACTCTCTAAATTGTTAATTATTTGCTTAAAAATTGCCATCAAATGGTGTATAATACTTATATAGAAACTTAAAATACTTAAGGAGGCATTCATGGCAAAGAACGATAAAACTATAAAAAAGAAATACAAATATGACTTATGGATTATATTACCACTTATTTTTGCGGTTGCAGTCATACCTTTGATAATCTATCTTAAGGTTGTAGCAGTACCAGAAGAACTTAAATATTTTACAAATGGACAAGACAATGCTGACTTTTTCTCGTATTATAAAATGCTTTGGTTGTCTATAACATCGGTTGTTGGACTATTCATGTTTTTTTCAAGATGGTATTTAAATAAGCAAATAGAATTGAGAAAGGATAAATTCTATTATCCGATGTTGATTTATGCGGTATTGATAATTTTATCGGTCCTTTTCTCAAGCTATAAATCTGTAGCGACAAAGGGATTTATAGATCGTTATGAAGGAATGTATGCTCTCCTTTCATACTTGAGCTTGATGTTTTTAGCATATAACACCATTGACAACGAAAAGCAGGTAAAAACTCTGATATACTCGCTTTCTGTTTCTTCTTTAGTTATGGCTTTGATAGGATTGACTCAGTTCTTGGGAAAAGATATTTTTATGACTGATTTCGGAAAAAGCTTGATATTACCAAAGGCTTATGAGCATTTAAAGGACACCCTAAACTTCACATTTGCTGCAAGTAAAGCTACTTATGGAACACTTTACAACATAAACTATGTTGGCGTGTACACAAGCATGCTCTTTACCATAGCTATCACTTTAGTGCTATTGCTGAAAGATAAAAAGCAGAAAATATTCTTCTTGCTGGTTAGTGCGGCAAACTTTCTGACATTGCTTGGGTCAAGATCTAGAGCCGCACTTTTAAGCTTTGGAGTTTATGTAATTTTAGCGATAATATTTTACAGAAAGCAAATCAAGCATAGTTTGAGATTTTTTGCACTAGCCCTTGTCATAATTATAGTCATATTCTTCGGAGTCAACACCGCATTAGATGGAACAATTACTGATAGATTGATATCAGGTGTAAAAACATTAGTTGAAGTACAATATATAGATTTTGAAGATATTGTGCTAGAAGACAATGCAATAGACATAAAATTTACTGACCATGAAATTAGAGTGGTTAATGAAGACGGTTTTTTCAGCTTTTATGACGAATACGACAATCCTCTTGAAGTTAAAATGATTGAAGAAGGCACTTACAAATCTACTAAAGAGCCATACAATAAACACACATTTAAATTGCTTCTGTCTGATACTAATGGACTTATAGTTCAAGCAGATCTAGCCACAAATAAAGGAGTAAAATCTATAAGATTTGCATACGATGAAAATAACAACGCTAAGGCTTTAGGGTATAGAGGGGAACTCTTAGGAAATGAAGAAATAAGGGCAGAATACTTTAACTTTGAAGGTAGAGAATACATGGCGTCAAATAGAGGTTATATATGGTCAAGATCTATTCCTTTGATAAAAGACACTATTTTTATAGGACATGGTCCTGACACCTATGGCATTTACTTTCCTAACAATGACTTCGTTGGTAAATTAAAGGGTTTAAATAGTATTTATTCAGTAGTAGATAAACCTCACAATATGTATTTACACACTGCGATATGTACTGGCCTATTATCTTTGTTAGCAGAATTAGCTTTGTTTTTAATGTACTTTGTTTCAAGCTTTAGAGCATACTTTAAAAAAGAAAAATACAACTCATTTATGGAATCTGCAGGGCTTGGAATATTCTTTGCAGTTTGCATGTATCTATTTACAGGGTTATCAAATGATAGTATAGTGTCTGTTGCGCCTATCTTTTGGGTTCTATTGGGGACTGGATTTATAATCAATAGAAAAGTAGTTGAAACTGATAAAGGGATTGATTGATCAATCCCTTTAATTTAGTTTAGTTTCTATGACTTTAGATAACTCAGTTATACTTTTAGTTAGCTCATTTAGTTTTCCTTCGATTCTCACTAATAAAAATAGCGATATAACTATAGGAAAACCTAAATTAGCTATATTTGTATAAAGCTCTTCCATGTTTTCACCTCTTTAATTTAAAGGGAGCCTAGGCTCCCTTTTTTAAAATTCTATTTCTGTAGTTGATGTTGTGACTATGTTAGCTTTCATTGGTGCTGTTAATAAACCATTTCTTGATACAAATGTGTTTAGACCTACAAGGCCTGTCATAGCTTGGTATATCTCATCTTCAGTTAAATCAGCTCTTGGATTGTCAACTGATATACTGTACGCTTTATTTGCAGCGTCTATAAACTGCATGATCAATTTAGTCTTTTCCATAAATACTCTCCTTTCTTATTTTATTCTGTTACGATTGCTTCCTCAATTCTCTTGACATTGATAAGTGCTTTTTCTTGAAGTCCTGAAATCAATTCTCCTGCCGACAATATGTTTTCGTCTGTTGCAGTTAGACTGATGTTTGAATAGGTCTTTGATTCAATTTTTTGTTTTCCGTCAACTACTCCCCCGTCAAGTTCTAGCTTTAAGCTTTTCTTTGTTATCTCAACCATTTTCTCACCTCCCTATACTTTATATATATGATTAGGAGGTTATATGTACTACGTTTATACAGAAAATAGGCATAAAAAAACCTCGGATACACCGAGGTTTTTTGGTTGTGTTATTTGTTTGTGTTAATCAACTACTTTACTCTACATTCACTACAGTTGTTGCTGCTAATCCATCTTTAACAACTGTTGCATTAACTTTAACTATTTTGCTATCTTCTTTTACAATATTTGTTAGTAATATATCACTAGCTGAAGGATTTGTTTCAACCCCATATTGATCAGTGATTACAAATTCTTTTGCAGCCGCTATTGCTGTTTGTATAGCACCTGTTGAAGTAGTTTCAGTTACATCTACTGTTATTTCTGGATCTACTTCTATTTTAACAGCCTTAGCTGGTTGATATGATACTGTAATTTCTTTTGTTACTACTACTGGACCTTCTGCTCCTTCAATTACAACTGTAAGAGTAGTTTTTGCATCTGCTTTTGTTGCAGCTCCAGTTAAAGCTGTTACAGTTAAATTATCTTTATCAACTGTTGCTATATTTGTATCTGCTACTGCCACTGATTTAATTACGTCATTGTTTACTACTACAGTTTGTCCGTTAGCTAATTTACCTTCAAGAACAATCTTTCTAGTATTAGCTTCATGAGCTTGGTTATTACCATTTAACAACCCGATATCTTTTATAGTGTAAGTTGCTACATCATTAGGATTGATTACATTAAATGTTACTGAATATGCTGAGTTTGCATCTGTGCCAATTTTAAAGGTCAGTGTTGCTGTTCCTTTTGAAATAGCTGATACTGTTGTAGGAACAGTTGGAGATGATACAGTTACAAACCCAACGGCACTTGTAGTTACATTTAATGTGTAGCCAGTAGGTGCTTTATCCCATGTAGATGTTCTACCATATTGATCTTGGTATTTAACATTCTTAGGATTTATTTGAACGCTTGTTCCACTAACTAAATTTGTAGATACGCCTGTCAAGCCTACTATAACAGCTGGTTTTGCATTTGGTCTAACTGTAAATGAGATTTGCGAAGTATTTCCGCCAATTACAGTAGAGAAAAGTATTACTGGTGTATCTTGTGTAACATTAGCTGGTGCAGTATAAATTAATTTTGCAGTTCCATTTGTTTGTTTTTCAAATTTAAGATTTGTTTTTTCATTAAATATCAAAGTTTTACCTACAGCACTATTTAAATCATTGAATTTTGTAACTGCATTTCCAAATTGATCATATGCAGTAAATGGTATCTCAACAGTTTCTCCACCAGCAACCATAGTTGTTGGAGATGACATTGTGAACGATTTAATAACAGCTACTGCTGGAACAACCAAATTGAAACTAGCTGATTTACCAGACTGTGTAGAAGTAGCTCTTATTTCAACATTTCCGCCACTTGCAGTCATAGCTCCTTGCGTCAATACAACTCCTTGATATTTTACTCCATTGACAGTTTGTTCTGTATAAGTTGCATAGCTATTAACTTGAGCAACTAATGGATTATTTGATAAGAAATATATTGACCCTCCAGGTGCTGTTAAAACATTACCATATTGATCTTTTGCACTAAATAACAATTGATATCTTCCTGATTCAAAACCAGCTGGTAAAGAATCTACCATTACAGATTTTTCTGTGTCATACAAGCCTTTGAATTCTATTGTGTCAACATTAGATGGCATAGCTATTGTTACTTGTGCATTTAGTACTGTTGCAGTTGCTGCATGAACTCCTGTCAAATAAACAACTGTTTGATTTGGAATGAAGATTCCGCTTGTTGTCAAAGTTAATACTCCATTGCCATTATCAGCTACAGGGCCTGATGATGCAGTCCAAGTTATAGCTTGGCCTTTCATTTCTTCTCCATATTGATTTAAAACTCTATAAAGAACAGTTGCTTCTTTACCATTTAAGTCTTTCATAGGAGCTTTGTCTGATAACAATTCAATCTTTGAAACTTTAACATCTTCAGCTGTAAATGTTGCTGTTAAAGCTTCATCTGTTAATCCAGTTACTTTTACAGTGTAATCGCCTTTTGTTAGGTTAGTTACAGTTGTAATAACTGCTGATTTAGCATCGTCAGCAAATACTATACTTTCAGTATTTACAGCGATTGAACCTTTGTTAACAGTGATTACTGCTTTTGTTTTGTCAACAGGTTTGTTAAATGTTACAGTGATTTTCTTAGCTCCTGTTGCTTTTGCTGTTACAGCAAATTCTGCAGGCATTTCAATTCCCAATGTTTCAGCTAATGTCTTTTCACTGTCTTTAACTTTTGTATTAAGTGCTGTTACTGTCATAACTGACATGTTTCCTCTTGGTAATTTTGCTGTAGCTTCAAGAGTTACGCCTTCTAATAGACCTAAGTCTTTAGCTTTTGTATAAGCATCTTTCCACTCAACATCTGTATAGCCAAGTGCTCTTAATAATACTTGAGCGTAGTCTTGTACAGTTATGTCATCAGTAAATCCGAATTTTGCATCATTATATCCTTTGTAATATCCTTCTGCTTGTGCCCAGCCTAGGAAAGGTACATAATATTTAATTGTTACGTCTTTCCAAGTTGGAGCTGTTGGATATTTTGCTGCTACTTCTTCTTCACCAAGAAGTCTAGCAAGCATTACTACTGCGTCTCTTCTTAAAAGAGTCTTGTCTAGCATTAAATTGCCGTTTTGATCTCCTTTAAGAACGCCTAATTGTTCAAGAAGTTTCCCTGCTTCCTCTTGTGGAGTTGCAGCTTGTGCATAAACAGGAATCATTCCTAGAACCATTACTAAAGCTAACACCAATGATAGGGTTCTCTTCATGTTCTAATTACCTCCTTATAATTTTGTTTTAATTTGTACTGTTAAGTACAGTAACTCGCACTTTACAGTTATTATAACACCTACTTTAGCCATGGTCAATAAATTGTAAATATATTGCAGCATATACTAAAGTAGTTACTATACTTTGATTATACACTAAATTTTGGATTTTAGTGTTACAAATTTGTTACATTTAAGTCATTTAGTTGTTTAAGTAATTTATTGCTTTCTCAAGCTGAGTATCAAAGGTTTCATTTTCAACTATTAAATCAGGCGTCACGCCTACTCCATTTATTTTTACCCACTTTGGACTAAAATACTCAGCTACTGTCAATTTCATCGCATCTCCTTTTGGAAGTTGAACTATGTTTTGCACTGTGCCCTTCCCATAGGTCTTTGTTCCTATAATGTATCCTGCTTTTGTGTCTTTGACTGCTGCGGCTACAATCTCCGATGCGCTTGCGCTGTTGTGATTTACCAATACAACAAGTTCATATTTGGTCTTTTCTAGATTTGAATAATAGCTTTGCACATTTCCATATTTATCTTTTATGTGTACTATTGGTCCTTTTGGCACAAAGAGACTAGCTACTTTTACAGCTTCATCTAAATAACCTCCAGGGTTGTCCCTTAGATCCAGTATGACTTTCTTGGTTCCAACAGTATCTATATAGTCAAGGGCTTCCTTTACTTTGTCACTTGCTTTGTCGCTAAAACTATTGAGTTTGATATAGCCTACTCCTTTGGATACATCGTATTCTACTGGGGATATTTCAATTTTCTCTCTTCTGACTTTAAAAACCTTTAATTCACCATCTCTTTTTATCTCGATTCGCACTATATTCCCAGCTTTCCCTCTCAAAAGAGAAGTGACTTGGTCTAAACTTAGCCCTTCTACTTTTTGGTAATTTATGCTGATTATCACATCTCCTGCTTTAAGTCCTTGAGCTTGTGCTGGTGTATTGTCCAAAACTTTATCTATAACCACATCTTTGTTTTGAAGCTTTATTACAATGCCTATGCCTGCGAATGATTGATTTAAACTGTTGATAAAATCTTCATATTCTTCTTTTGTGTAGTAGTCGCTGTATGGATCTAAGTTTTGCAACAGACCCTTTAATATGTTGTTTTGATGAGTTTCGTAATCAATGTCTTTAATGTAATAAGAATTAATGTATTCCACAATAAAATCCACATAGCCATAGTCTATTCCACTTTGAGCAAAGCTTGCACTTGGCAGTAGAATTGTGAGAACAAGTAAAAAGATCAACAATCTATTCATTTTCTTTTTCAATCAACTCGCCCCTTTACTTAATGTACTCCTGGAAATAGTTGTTTTTCAATATATAATCCGATAGGTCTATTTCCCTTATACCCCTTTGGTAAATATCTTTAAACTTATTTATATCTACTTCTTCTCGAGTGTGCCTATTTATAGCTTTGCTATTTTCATAAACTCCATCTCTTGAAAACTCAAACATATAGTCTTTGGTTATGACAGAGCCTTTGTACAAATAAGTTTGTGGGAATACACAGTTCTCTCTAGTTGGATTGTTTAAGTCCATTCCAAAGACAATACCTTTAGTGTTTTCATATCCCATGACATTTGCTATCGTTGGATAGAAATCAAGTTGACTTCCCACAGTTGTTATGGTATTACCTAAGTTTTCATTTGGTATGTGTATTATCAAAGGAATATTCATCATTGTGTCATAGTCATAGGGTTTCTCTAGCAAATAATCTAATATCTCTTCTTCAGTTTCAAGTCCTGCATTAATTGCAAAATGATCCCCATAGATTACTATAACAGAATCGTCATAAAGTCCATTGTCCTTTAAGCTTTGAATGAATCCACCTATTGCTTCGTCTGTATAGTGTATAGCTTGAAGGTAATTAGCTGTAAGAGTGTTCTTGTGCTCTTCCCTGATATTTATCTTTTGGTATTCTTCTGGCATCTCATATGGGTTGTGGCTTGTCAAGGTGACTAAAAATGCATAAAATGGGTTTTCATCTTTCTGATCTAGTTGTTTTAGGTAAAATATCGATTGATTGAAAAAGTCTTTATCCGTTATGCCAAAGCCAATTTCTTCAGTGAAGTTGAAATTGTCTTCTGCTATAAACCTTTCAAACCCCTGATTTACGTAAGCTTTGTCTCTATTCCAAAACTCTCTTTTATATCCATGAAATGCCCATGCAGTATAGCCATTGTCCCTCATTAGCCAAGGAAGCCCATAGAATTTGTTGTCAGCGTATTGAAAATAGGTTGGCTTTTCCATAGATGGATAGAGCGAGTTTAAAGATACGAATTCTGCATCTGAAGTGTTGCCCTTTCCTATAAGCTGAAAATAGTTATTGTAGTAAAGGCTGTCATTCTCAAGAGCTAGTTTGTTTAAATTTGGAGTTATCTCTTGACCATCGTAGTCCCTAAACATGACAAAATTTGCTAGGGATTCTACTTGAATGACAATGAGATTTTTGCCCTTTCCAATGCCATGATAGTTTTGGCCTTCGTTCTTCATTCTTTCAGCAATTTTTTTCAATCCATCTTCAATCGTTTGCTCTTCGGCTACTGAGGTTTTTTCGAATTTCACTATGTGATAGAAATCGACAATTTGATGTGAGTAAAACTCTTGATTTATAACCGACTTTAATTCACCAATTCCAAACAAATATACCAACACACTCAAAACAAAGACTGATGATGTTTTAAATATGTTTTTATAATCCTCCGCTTTTAATGCTCCTTTTTTCCCAAATGCTTTTTCTTTCTTGTTTAAGAAATAATATACAAATGGTATATCCAACACAAGTATTATCTTGTTTAAATCCAAAAGGTGCTTTATGCTGTTTTTTACTGTGTTCAGTTGCCTTGCCTGTCCCAGCACATTTATCGACAAGAGCGAGTTGAAATATGAAAAATACACTGCGTTTGCAAACATCAAAATCGAGATCAAGCTATAAAAAACTATTGTGTTTCTCTTCTTTTTATTTCCACTTTTCCAAGAAATAAATGAAAAAATGGCACAAGACAAGAAGAAAGTCAATACAATAATATAGCCTTCATTTTTTTCTACTTTTATTGCGTTTGTATATATAATGGATTTTATTAGCATCATCAGTTCTAGCATTTAAATTCCTCCTTAAAGCCAGTTATTCATTAAGCAATCTATCTATATAATTTGATTTCAACACATAGTTTGATAGGTTGATTTCTTCTAAAGCTCTCTCGCTTAAATCTCTAAATTTCTCTATGTCTATCTCTTCTCTAGTTATTCTATTGAATGCTCTGCTGTTTTCGAACAATGCTTTATCTCTGACAAACATCTCTTCCTCGGATATAACGGAGCCTTCTTTGATGTATCCCATTGGAAATACATAGTTGTCGGTAAATTCCCCGTTTAAGTCTTTGCCAAACATTATTCCTTTTTCATTTTTTATGCCCATAATATTTAATATGGTTGGCAAAAAATCTAATTGACTGCCAACAGTTGATACAGTTTTATTTATATTTTCTCCTGGTACATGGATTAAAAGAGGTATGTTCATCATCGTGTCGTAATCATATCTTTCATTGGTTATTTTTCCCGCATTTTCACTTTCTGTTTCATCATAAGCGGCAATACCAAAATGATCTCCGTATATTGATATTATTGAGTTTTCGTATAAGCCTTCGCTTTTTAAATTTTCGATAAATCTGCCTACCTCCATGTCTGCGTAGTGAATGGCATGAATGTAGTTACCTGTAAGCGTACCTTCTAATTCACCTAAGTCAGTGTATTTTTCATTTGGAGGCATCTTAAATGGCGTATGGCTAGTTAGAGTGATTAAAAATGCAAAAAATGGATTTTCATCTATTTGATCGAGCTCTTTAATGTACTCTAGCGACTGCTTGAAAAATTCCCTGTCGGGTATTCCAAAGCCAATGTAGTTGTCAAACACAAAGTCATCTTGAGCAATAAACTTTTGAAATCCTTCTGATGCATATGCCTTATCTCTATTCCAAAAATCCCTCTTATACCCATGAAAAGCCCATGTTGTGTAGCCGTTGTCTCTCAATATCCATGGCAATCCATAGTATGAATTGTCGTAGTATAGGGTATTAGTTGGCTCCTCTAGTGAAGGGTAGAGCGAATTCAATGTTGCCACTTCAGCATCTGATGTATTTCCTTTCCCGACGAGGTGAAAATAGTTGTCGTAGTATATAGTGGCGCTGTCTTTAACTAGTTTATTTAAGTTCGGTGTAATCTCAAAACCGTTGATTTCTCTAAATAGCACAAAATTTTGAAGCGCTTCAACTTGAATGACGATCAAGTTTCTATTTTCGCCTATCGCTGTAAATTCATTTGTTTGAGTTTCTCTATGAATCAATTCTTCCAACTTGTCTTCTTCTGTTAAAAAATTTTCCACTTCATTATCTTTTTTAAAATAGTTGATTAAATTGCTTGTGTAAAATGAATATATTTCATCAGACGCAACTGCCTTTATCTGTCCTATTGTAGTTATATATATAAACAAAATGATCACAGTGACAGTCGATGTTAAAAGCAATCGCTTTGATTTCTTTTCAGAAATATTTAGTTTTGAAATTGTTTTATTTTTAACTATTGCTGTAAGATATGCTGCCAAAAGCGGCAAATCCAACAGCAAAGCTAGTCTTTTAAAGTTTAAAAGCTCTTTAATGCTGTCCAATACATCCCCCACTTGACCCGCTTGTGTAAACGCATCTATGGATATCAGCTTGTTAAAATACCCAAAGTACATTGCATTTGCAAACAAAAATACTGAAAAAACAAAATAAAATAAAAAGAGTATTGAATATTTTTTATTGGTATTTAGACTGAGTATAATGTATATGATGCCCAATGTTATTAAGGATGTCAAAAGCACCACAAATAATCTATTGTTCTCAACTTTTATTAAATTCATAAAAAGAATCGTCTTTAAAAAAACAAATATTTCTAGCAAAATTTCACCTCTAAAAATTAAAGAGTAAACCAAATTCTCAGTTACTCCTTAATAGTTTAGCACTTGATTAATTTTTGTTCAAGTTTTTCCATATTTTACAATTTAATTTTTGTGTTTTCATCAATTTGTATTGACCTCAATTTTATTGGCAATGCTCTTGATGAATCAGTTTCGTAGTAATTGATAAAAAATCGGTTTTCCATCTTTGCTGATGCATCTATCTTAACAGCACTTAAAAGCACTAGTATTTCTTTGCCTTTCCAAATGGCAAAACAATCGCTTTTCCTAAAAGATCTAGTTACCACATTCGCGACATACTCATGCCATGCTATTTGCTTAAGACTGTATCTGTTCCAATCAGCAAGCTCTATTATAAATAAATAGTCTGCTTCCTCATCGCTTTTTCTCTTTCGTTTAGCTATTTGATATACGGTCTTGAATTCTTCTTCAGTTAATTGCATCGGACCCTCTAAAGGTTGTAATTTTTCAATTCCGTTGTCAATGTATGTGTTTTTTTTATTTGCATTCAATAAATTCTCTAAGCGGTTGATGGAATCTATTGTAAAAACTCCTGTGCCCTTAACAAACTCATTTTGCAAGTACTTTACATGTTCAACTGCCGCTTGAATTTTCCCTTCGTTTATTAAGCTTTGAATTAGATATCTATGAAACTTTTCTTCATATGGTTCTTTAGACAGCGCTCTTTGGCAGATATTGATGATGTCATCGTCCTTATCTTGTAATTGATATTGCAAAATGATTTTTTCTACCGAATTTACATATAATTTCCTTAAATAATTTCTCATGGGCACTAGCCATATCTCATAGCCAATGTTGTTTAATAATTGATTTTCGTATATAGAAAAAGCTTTGTTGTACAATTCCAAAGCTTTTTCGAAATTCTCGGTGATCATATTTGCTTCACTTATATATTTTTCAAAAGTATCACTGTCTATGACGACATTTTCGCCGCTCTTTAACATATAATAGCCTTTAACAAATTCTATTGTCAAAGAATCTTCATCAATTCGAGCTTCTTTAAGTCCTTTTTTCAACCTGAATATCTGACCTTTAATGACATTTTTTACATCCATTGAATCATATTCTCCCCAGAGAGTTTCATAAATGGTTTCGGTCAGTATTTTCTGATTTCTAAAGGCAATAAAATACTGAAGGAGTTTCATAAGCTTGTAACTTCTTTTTAGATTTTCAATCCTCGAAGTTCCTTCATCTAATATATCGAAATCACCAAATGTTTTTATGTAAAGTACCATTTATATCACCTCTGTTATTCTAATATACCCCTTTGCACTAAAAAAGTAACTCTTTTTTTGATAAAACAATACTCCCATATCGATAAAATATGGGAGTGTTGCTTTAGCTTTTATACTATTTATTAATTAAATTTCTCTTTACTATTTCATTTACTATAAATGTTGCCACATCTTCTGCGTAAGCACCGCTGCCAAACCCTGCGTCGTACCCTAATTCTTTTGCTAATTCATGAGTGATTCTAGGTCCACCACAAACCAAAACAACTTTATCTCTAATGCCTTCTGCTTCCAAAAGTTCAACTAATTCTGTCAGGTTTGGAATGTGAACATCTTTTTGTGTTACAACTTGAGATACAAGTATTGCATCTGCATTTAATTCAATTGCTTTAGCTACGAGTTCTTCGTTAGGTACTTGGCTACCTAAATTGTATGCTTCTATTCCTTCGTATCTTTCAAGCCCATAGTGGCCAGCATAGCCTTTCATGTTCATGATAGCATCTATTCCAACTGTATGAGCGTCTGTTCCTGTGCATGCTCCAACTACCACTATGTTTCTCTTAATATTTTCTTTGATGAATTTTTCTATATCTTCTTTTTCCATGACTTCTACATCTACTTTTGGTACTTCAATGGATGTAAAGTCGATTGTTTGTTTTGTCTTTGCATATACAATGAAATAAGTGTATTCTACTCCCAAGTCATGCGCGTATACTACTGATGCTTCTTCAAAACCCATTTTCAATACGATTTGCCTTGCAGCTTCTTTGGCTTCATCTCCATATGGCACTGGAAGTGTAAAGCTTAATTGCATTACTCCATCGTTTAATGTATCTCCATAGGGCATTACTTTTGTTAAATCAACCTTTTGAGCTTCAGTCATTACTTGTCACCTCCAAGCATCAATTCAATGAATGGGTTGAAGTAGCCAGAATCTTTTTTAGAAACTCCATCTAATCCCTTGCCACCGTCTCTCATTCTCTTTACTCCACCAAATTTCCCTTGTTCGATTGTTTGGAATAGCCCTTCTTTTTCTATTTGAGCTAATAAATCGCTTGCTTTATCTAAAACTTCACTTGCCCTTTGTTGAATTCTGCCATTTTCTTTGAATTCAATTTCTTCGCTTAAGTGTCTTGCATTGTTAAAGATGTATTTTGCGTTTTCAATTGAAAGGTATCTATCGTGCAAATGAGGTGTGTGTATTGCTTCTGTTAGCATTCCTAATAATTGGATTCCTTGGTTAGTCATGATTGAAACCATGTTGAACATAGCATTTTGAACATGTCCTTTAAATATGTTTCCTGTCATGAATTTAGTAGGTGGCATGTATTTTAATGGTGCTTTAGGGAAAATCTCTCTAGCCATTTGTGCTTGAGCTAATTCAAGCAAGAATCCATCTTCTAGCGAAGGATCCATTTCAAATGCATGGCCTAATCCCATTTGTTCTTCTTTTAATCCTGCTTTTAGAGCAAATTGCTCATTGATAAATTGAGATGCCAGTACTGTGTGAGCAGCTTCAACAGCATCGTCTGTTGTTAGGTAATTGTCTTCGCCTGTATTAATGATTATACCTGCAAATCCATTTATAACTCTTGAGAAATATTGGTCGATTAAAGTTCTTTGCATGTTTATATCTCTAAAAAGTATCCCATATAGTGCGTCATTTAACATCATGTCTAATCTTTCAACTGCACCCATTGCTGCAATCTCTGGCATGCATAACCCTGAGCAATAGTTAGTAAGTCTTATATATCTACCTACTTCTTCTCCAACTTCATCTAATGCTCTTCTCATGAGCCTAAAGTTTTCTTGAGTTGCATATGTTCCCCCAAATCCCTCTGTAGTTGCCCCATAAGGAACATAGTCGAGCAATGACTGCCCCGTAGTTCTTATAACTGCTATTACATCTGCACCTTGTTTTGCTGCAGCTTTAGCTTGAATGATGTCTTCATATATATTCCCAGTTGCAACGATTACATATAGATATGGCTTTGGGCCTTCTCCAAGAGTATTTAGATAGTGTTCTCTTGTCTTTCTTACATTTCTAATTTTATCAACTGTTTGATTTGCAATCTTATATATATGTTCTCTTATTTCACCTTCATCTTTAGCAGGAAGCCTAGTTATATCTATTTCCCCTTTGGAAATTTTTTCTGCTATTTCTTGTGGTGTTAGGCTTAAATTTGCAATTGCGTTACCAATCCAGTAGGCTGCTCCTCTTTGGAGTCCTCCTCCTTCTTTGATATTGTCAACTACAACATTTGGAAGTGGTTTTCCTATTTCATCTACTCCATCTACTCCAAGTAACCTCACTACTGTTCTTTCTGTAGCCACAGTAGTGTGTTGATCTATAAATTTTTGTACTTCATCTGCTATATTCTTAGCCGATTGTCTTGATTTGTTTATTTTCTCTACATCAAGATTTAGTTTTCCCACTTTAACACTCCTTTCATGAATTCTTCTTTAAGTTTTTTTCGGCTAATGAAATTATTTCATCATCCAATCCCATAATACGGGCTATATTCAATGCATCTCTTGGAATTGGAGTGTCTTTGTCAACAGTCCTTAGCCTATAGTCCATGTATTTATTGATGATTTCAAAACCTTCTTCTGCGTTCATTTCTTCTTTCAATTTCTTCAAATCTAAATTGGATAATCCTACTACTTGCAAATGGACCACATCATCTAAATCAGCTACATTGTCATAATGAGTGGTTAAAACTGTGATTGCTTGTTTGTCTTTTAAATACTCTACTATAGCTTTAGATATTGCATACCCCTCTTCTGGGTTTGTGCCTCTTGCCAGTTCATCAATGAGTATCAATCCTCTTTCATCAGCTCTTTCTATTGCTTCTTTTACGACTTTTACTTCTCCGCCAAAGGTAGATAAGCCACTGTCAGTAGATTGCATATCGCCAATAGATGACTTTATGTACTCACTAAGCCCGAGTGTCATCTTCTTGGCTGTCACAAACATACCATATTGAGCCATTGCTGTTAGAAGACCAACAAGTTTTAATGTTATGGTCTTGCCTCCCATATTTGCACCTGTAATGCAAGTTACACCTTTTTTTAATGATATTGAAATCGGTGTGAATTTTAAGTCTTTTTTAGAAAGCATCTCAGCTACTTTTGGGTGAATCCCATCTTCAATCTCAATGACATGTTCCTTTACTATTTCGGGTCTTACGCAGTTGTAGTCCACAGCAAATTTTGCTTTTGCAATCAGCAAATCCAATTTCCCTATGCTTGATATATTCCTGTAAATTGCCTTTTGGTGTCTTTTAATCTCTTTTGTGAGGAGTTCTCTTATCCTCATCTCTTCTAATTCTTCTTTTTTTCTCAATAAATTCAGCTCTTTTTCTAATTCATCAATCTCCTCGGAAGTTTTTATGCTGAATTTAATGTTTAGATATGTTTCAGACACATAGTTTAGATTAGGATTTTCTTTTATTCTGTCTAGTACATCTTTCTTGTCTTTCGAAATAATGACTGTATTATCTGGTCTTATGTCTACTTTCAATTCCTCTTTAATTCTGTCTCTGATAGACTTTTGTTCTTTTTTAAGTATTTTATCTATTTCTCTTTTCTTCTCTCTTATTTTTTTAAGTTCTTCAGAGTACAAGTCATAGATATAGAAAGAAGATATCTTTGTGTTTTCAGGGTCTAGAAGTTTTTCTAAAGGTTCTATCGGAGTTATTTTCGTCTTTTCATATACAGGTATGCCATTTTCATGTATGAACTCATCTAACTCTCTTAAGAAAAATAGCATGGATTTTATCTCAAAAAACTCAACATCATTTAATATAAAGCCGTCATTAGCTCTTTTAATGGATTGCCTTAAGTCTTTAAAATGACTCAAGATATTGTTAAATCCACTTCTTATTGATGTGTTCTTGATAAATGGAATAAATGACTCGAGCATCAAAAACTGCTGGGAAAGAGCTTCCTCTTCCCCAGGTTTATAGCAATGCATTCTAGATTTAAAAATATTTCCATAGGGAGTTATACAGTCTATTTTGTCATAAACATACTGAAAATCCAATGCATCAATTGTCTTCTGATCCATAAACATAATTTAACCCCCTATCATAATATCAATAACCGGAATATCTTTTATATAGCTTCTCATCTTTTTTAAAAGTTCTTCTGGCTCAAAGTAATAGCCGTAAGGAGAATAGGGATTCACCGTTACTCCGATTAAATTGATCGGGTAAACTACTTCCAGCTTTAAACCCATTCTAAGAAAGTGCAAATAATCCTTGGGGGGGATAAATATTTTAGTTCCATCTGATACTGCAATGGTCACATTCTTATAATGGTGTGTAGAGCTTAGTAGTTCACTTATGGTCGATTTAACCAGAGAGCCCGGTATCAAAAGGTATCTTGAATTTTCCTTCATATGCTCGGATATTTCACGACCCATGCCCAAAGCGGTTTTATACTTTAACCTTTCATTCTTTAAGTCCTCATCTACTACTGCTATTGTGTTCTCTTCCAAAAGACTCTTCAAAATATCCTCATACCTATCTTCTACTTTTTTAAGTCTAAGCAAGCTGATAGTGTGAAGCGTTTCTTCCACTACTCTGTTTATATCTCTTGATATGGCAGCTCCAGTTGCTAAAATCGTAGCATCTGATATAGCAGGAGCTGCTTGTGATTTTCTGTCAAGGCTGCCATCTATGATTACAAATTTAGCACCTAAGCGTAGCATGTCCTCTGAAACTTTTTTCATTTCCTTTAGGGTCTGTGGTCCTGCAAGTTGAATGTATCCAGCAGATCTGACTTTCCCGATGACTACTTGTCCTAGTGGCGTTCGATAGTTTGTAGTCATCATTATCTCCACATTTGCATCACTTAAAAGCAGAAGGCTTTGGGCAGTGGCAACATATGTGTTTTCACATACCCATATCTTTGGCTTTTCAGTTTCTGTTACTATATCCAAACTTTCGCCGTCTCTGCCAATTGAGCTTATCCCTATTGGTATATCCTCTTCGTAAGCTTCAGTTATTATCTCATTTAGAGTAGTAGTTTTCCCAGCATTTTTGCTCATTCCAATTATTGATATTATCTTGTATTCATCTTTAATTAAATTTAGTAGGCGCATGACTATTTATTGTATTTCTCGCTTCTTTCATGTCTTTCTAAATAGCTTGGCTCGAGATTTTTTACTTCATTTCCTTCCAACAGTCCAGCAACACCTGTGGATTTAGATTCTTTCTTGCCTTGACATACATCGCAATGGCATTCTTCTTCAAGGTGATTTGGTTCAACATATGTTGTGATTACTCCTTCATAATTTCTTAGGACAACTTTTGTTGGAGATTGAGAAATCAAGTATTGTGGCATTACTGGAATCTTTCCTCCTCCACCAGGAGCGTCTACTACAAATGTTGGCACAGCATAACCTGAAGTATGTCCTCTTAGAGCCTCAATTATTTCAATACCTTTTGCAACTCTAGTTCTAAAGTGTTCAATACCCATTGATAAATCACATTGGTAGATGTAGTAAGGTCTAACTCTCATTTTTACAAGCCCATGAACTAAGTCTTTCATGATATGTGGGCAGTCATTTACTCCTCTTAATAGAACTGATTGGTTTCCTAAAGGAATACCAGCATCTGCTAGCTTCCTACAAGCTTCCATTGATTCAGGTGTTATTTCTTTTGGATGGTTAAAATGTGTATTTAACCAAATTGGATGATATTTTTTAAGCATGTTTACTAAATCGTCGGTAATTCTTTGTGGCATAACAACTGGGACTCTACTTCCAAGTCTTATTACCTCTACATGAGGTATTTCTCTAAGTTTACTGATGATGTATTCAAGTCTGTCGTCTCCGACCAATAGCGCATCTCCACCTGACAATAGAACATCTCTAACTTGTGGAGTGTTTCTGATGTATTCAATGCATTTGTCTATTCTTTCCATTGTTGCTGCGGAGTCGCTTTGTCCTGCAAATCTTCTCCTTGTGCAGTGCCTGCAATACATTGAGCATTGGTCTGTGATTAAGAACAACACTCTATCTGGATATCTGTGTGTAAGCCCAGGAACTGGTGAATCTGCATCTTCATGAAGTGGATCTTCCATGTCGGCAACTGATATGTGGGTTTCTGCAATTGTTGGAACAGCTTGCATCCTAACTGGGCAATGTGGATCGTCTGGGTCCATCAAAGAAGCATAGTATGGAGTTATTCCCATTCTGAATTTCTTCAATACTTCATTTATGTCTTGCTTTTCTTGTTCTGTCAGATTGATGATTTGGCTTAGTGTTTCAACATCGGAAACTCTATTTCTAACTTGCCATTTCCAGTCATTCCATTCACTTTCTGTTACATCTTTCCACAACGGAATCTCGTTGTATTTTCTCATTTTTATACCTCCAAATATTTTCAATTAAGCATAAAGCTCTGTGAATATTTTTCTTAAGGTTTCTGATTCTCTCATTAAATTAAGCGCAATTGCAGCATGTCCTTTAGTGTATCCATTTCCAATGATCATTGTGACGTCTTTACCTACTCCTTCAGCTCCCAATGCAGCTTTTGTAAAGCTTGTTGCCATCGAGAAGAAATATACCAATCCATTGTCTTTAGTAGCTAGTATTGATGACATTTCAGTGTTTGGAATATTTACAGTATTTATTACTATGTCTGCCATTTCTCCATTTGTTGCTTCTGCAACTTTTTCCATGATTTCAACAGCATCTTGTGCATTAGCTTTGATGTATACATCAGCTAGATTTGCTTGTTTTACTCTGTTTATAGTCTCGTCTCTACTGCCTATGCAAATTACTTTTCCTGTTACTCCTGCTCTTTTCTTTGCTTCATATAGACAAAGCATGCCTGATTTTCCAGTTCCACCTAATACTACTACAGTATCCCCAGGTTTTACTAGTTTTGCAGTTTGTGCCGGTGCTCCAGCAACATCTAAAACTGAAAGAGCTAAGTTTTCAGGAATGTCTTCTGGCAATTTAGCGTATATTCCTGATTCGAATAATATTGCTTTCCCTTTGATGTCTACTTGGTCTATGTCTTTTCTCACTTCCAAAATCTCGTCTATTCTAAGTGGAGTAAGTGATAATGAAACTAAAGTTGCGATTTTATCGCCTACTTTTAAATCAGTCTTACCTTCTAAAGCTGGCCCAATTTGTTCAACAGTGCCAATTAACATTCCACCTGACCCAGTAACTGGATTTTGGTGTTTCCCTCTTTCTGCAACAATGCCCATCATGATTTTTTTGATTTCTTCAACATCGCCTTTTGCTTGCTCTTCTATTTGAGTAAAGCTAGCTGAGTCAACGTTAAGTGTTTTTACATCGATAAGTATCTCATTGTCGTAGATTTCCATAGTGTTATCAATTTTTAATGCTGGTTGTGGAAGCACACCCTTTGGTTCAATAACTCTGTGTACTCCATATGGACTCCCTTTTTTCATTGGCAACTCCTCCTTAAATTTTTTTACGCTATTTTATAATGCAATTTTCGTGCCAATAATCTTTGTTAAAAAAATAGCTATTTTCCTGACTTTATAAAAATAAAAGTCGGGAAAAGGTTTTTTACGCCGAATATTCGGCATTAAAGTAAAAAAAAGAGCCCAGAGGGCTCATTTTAGCTCGATATTGTATTTTTGAATTTTATATTGAAGAGTTTGTCTTGGAATGTTTAAAGCTTCGCTCGCTTTAGATATATTTCCATCTGTTGATTGCAGTGCTTCTAATATTAAGTTCTTTTCTGTATCTCTAAGCACTTGATTTAGATCAAGTTCTAGCTTCTTCTTGTTCTTCCTGTTGGCAATTCTCTTCATCTTTTCAGGCAGATGTTCTATATCTATTATGTCCACATCGTAGATGCTCATGACTCCTTCTATGAGGTGCTCCAATTCGCGGACATTTCCTTCCCAAGCATAGCTTTTCAATAAGTCTAGAGCTTTTTTGGATATGCCTTTAGTTTCCTTGTTTAAGAGCATATTGTATTTTTCAATGAAGTGATTGGTGAGCGTTTCGATGTCATCTTTTCTTTCTCTAAGTGGAGGTATTTCCAACGTTATTACATTGAGCCTGTAAAACAAGTCTTTCCTCAACATCTTCTTATCTATCGCTTCTTCGGGATGAATATTTAGCGCTGTGATTATTCTCACATCCACATTTTTTACTTTTGTATCTCCTACTCTCCTTACATTGCCGTCTTGAAGCACTCTTAAAAGCTTTGGTTGAAGTTCAAGAGGCATGGAGTTTATCTCGTCTAGAAACAATGTGCCTCCATTAGCTAACTCAAATAGTCCAGGCCTATCTTCAGCGCCAGTAAAGCCGCCTTTAGCAGTTCCAAATAATATTCCTTCCAAGAGGTTGGCAGGCAAAGCTGCACAGTTTTGAGCTATGAATGGTCCATGTCTTCTTTTGCTCCCACTATGGATGGAGTGAACAAATAATTCCTTGCCTGTGCCCGTCTCTCCTGATACCATCACTGGCACATCTGATTCAGATGCTTTTTTTGCTAAAGCTTTCAATCTCAATATTTCCTTGTTGTTGCCCACAATGTCATAAAATGTGTATTTAGCGTATTCATTAGTCGGACTTAGTTTGTCGTTTTTCTTGAATAATTGACTCTGCAAATCAACTACTTTTTCTGAGAGCTCCCTGACTTGTGTTATGTCTCTTGAAATTTCTATTGCACCCATTATCTTTCCTTTACTCTTTATGGGAATAGTGGAGTTTATTGTCGTTATTTTCTCCCCTTTGTAGTTTACAAAAGTCTGCTCTTTTCTCAATATAGGCTCTCCAGTTCTAATAGCAGTGAGCAAAGTGCTAGTTTGTTCATCTAAAGAAGGGTATATCTCCAACAGATGCTTGCCAATAGCTTTATTTAATTCTACTCCATCTATCATTTGAGCAAATGCATTGTAATATATGCTCTTTCCAGAGGCATCTATTATATGTATTCCCTCCTCTAAATAATCCAATACCTCAAATATATTCTCCCTTAAAAATGTATCTTTCATATTATCCCTCCATGCCGAATTTTAGGCATTTACCGCCGAATTTTAGGCAGGTTTTCCCTGCCAAATAGTTGCAATTTCCTATACTTTTCTGAATTTATTTTGTTAAAGTGTGGAAACAATATGGATATTTTTGCTCCATTTTCTTCCTAGCATATTTTAATTTTTCAATATCTTCGTATATAGAGAATACACTAGCACCACTTCCGCTCATAAGAGCTCCTAAAGCTCCATTTTGAAGCATAAAGTCTTTTATATCTTTTATTATTGGAAATTCTTCAAAGACTACCTTTTCCATTTTGTTTTCAAGCTTATTTGCCACTGTATGCAAATCATCCATTTCAATCGCTTTTATGAGTCCTTCCATGTCAATTCTATTGTCATCAATCTTGATTTTACTGTAAACATAGGGTGTCGAGATCTCAAACCCGGGATTTACAAGTAGTATATGTTTGTTTTTAAATGATTTAATGTCTCTTAACCTCTCGCCTTTACCCTCAGCTAATTTTGTGCCACCCACTAAGCAAAATGGGACATCAGACCCTAGCTCTTCTCCTATCTCCATAAGTTTTTCGATCGAAAGCTTCAAACCCCACATTTGATTTAGCGCAAGCAAAGTCGCAGCTGCATTTGTGCTACCGCCGGCAAGGCCAGCTGAGAGTGGTATATTTTTAATTATTTTTACTTTGATTCCAGTTTTAGTATTGGCAATTTCCGCCATTTTCTTGTACGCTTTACAAACCAAGTTGTTTTCATCAGTTGGCAATTTATTGTTGTTGGTTGTGATTTCCACGCCTGATTTTATCTCTTCAAATATCAATTTGTCACATAGAGATATTTCCTGCATTATTGTTCGGATTTCATGGTATCCGTCTTCTCTTCTACTTAGTACATCGAGTGCAAGGTTTATTTTTGCGTTTGCATCAATTTCGTAAACCACTATATCTCTCCTCGCATTGTTTTATATAATTATACCATATGCAAAATATTTTTTAAATGAAAAAGGACCTGCTTTGAGCAGATCCTTAAACTCGATTTATGTCGTCTTATAGTATTTCTTAATCTTCTAAAATTGTGATTTCTACAGTAGATGTGAGCACATCAGAATAAGTGTAGCTAACCATTCTGGTGTTGTCATAGTCGTTGTTAATACGGACTACGAAAAGACTGGGATATGCAGATTCTAGTATTCCCTCTCTAACAGTTGTCTTTTTTCTACCTTTGTTTGCTTTAAGTCTTACTTTTTTTCCAATGCATCCCTCTAAATCTTCTCTGATTTTGGTTATACTATCCATACCTATTAAAACCACCTTCCAAAGGAATCTCCCTTAACGGGGCAGAAGGAGTGTAGGGACACTCATCATAGGTATAGTATAACACGGGGCAAACAAAAAGTCAAACGTTCAACATTATACTATTTATACCCTGATACTGTCAATAATAACTATTGTTTATTTTATTAAGATTTATTAATAATTTATATGTGTAAAATCAATCTTGCAAAGTAGAAATAAATTGTCAAGCTTATGGCATCTGCAATTGTTGTGATAAGTGGTCCCGCCATAATTGCTGGGTCTATTTTAAATTTCTTTGCAATAATTGGCAGTATGCCGCCTAATAGCTTTGAGATAACTATTACCACAATTAGAGTCAGGCAAACCAGAAGCGAAATATTAAAATCAATCTTTTCTAGATAATACAATCTCAAGAAATTTATAAATGAAAGTACTACACCTACGATTATCGAAATTCTAAACTCTTTCCACAATACCTTAGCGAAATCTTTCATTTCGATTTCTCCTGTTGCCAGACCTCTTATAACGAGTGTCGATGATTGGCTACCTGAGTTTCCTGCTGTATCCATTAGCATTGGTATGAATGAATTCAAAACAATCATAGCTGTCAGAACTTCTTCAGCTCCATTTATTATCCTGCCTGAAATTGTGGCTGATACCATCAATATCAATAGCCATAATATCCTATGCTTTGCTAATTCAAATACGTTCGACTCCAAATAGGCTTCATCTGATGGCGCCATTGCTGCCATTCTTTGAAAGTCTTCAGTTGCTTCTTGTTCCATTACATCCATGATGTCGTCAACGGTTATGATTCCTGTAAGTCTGTTTTCATTGTCAACAACCGGAAGAGCTAAAAATCCGTATTTTCTAAATATGTTGGCGACAGTTTCTTGATCGTCATGAGTGTTTACATATATGACATCTCTTTCCATTATGTCCTCAATTCTTTGATCCAGCTCAGATGTGACTAGCTTTCTAAGGGAGATAATTCCTTCCAGCTTTCTATTTTCATCAGTTACATAGCACGTATAGACCGTTTCTTTATTCAATCCTGTCTCTTTTATATGTTGCAGCGCTTCTCTTACTGTCATGTTTTTCTTTAAATCGACATACTCTATAGTCATTATGCTTCCTGCAGAATCAGGTGGATATTTCAAAAATTGATTTATTAAATCCCTTTCTTCCTTGTTGGATTGCAATAAGATTTTATTTACAATATTTGCAGGCATCTCTTCTAAAAGGTCGATCATATCGTCAAAGTATAGCTCTTCTACAATGTACTTGAGCTCCTTGTCTGTTATGACTTTTATGATTTCCTTTTGCCTTTCTGAAGTCAAATGCGCAAATACATCAACCGCAAGGTCTTTGGGGAGCATTCTAAATAACAGCACAGCAGTTTGAGCATCAATTTCATTCAAAATATCAGCTAAATCTACTTCGTTCATCTCTTTTAGGATTTCTTTGAGCTCCACATATTTCTTTCTTGCAACTAGATCCAAAATTAACTCTAATTGTTTTTCTTTGTCCATAGTATTCCTCCTTATTCAGTTTTCGAGGAACCACAGACAATGGCTGTGGTTCCAGTTATTAAGCTTTTACCTTCGGGCAGCGGACTAGAATCCACAGCCATCACTCCTTTCAAAATAAAATGCACCTATATTATAGCACAAAAAAAGGTGGTCTTCCCACCTTTTTTTGTTTAGCAGCTCGATTCTTTAGCCATGCCATTTGGCAAAATGCTGAAACCTCGTCTTAGCCAATTGTCACTATAATCTATAGTGAATGAATCAAAATTTTCAAAAGCTAAATCTTCTAAATAAAATTTGAATCCATCAGCCTCTACTTCAACGTCTCCTTCTTTTGGCTCATCCAGAGCCATACCAAAGCTTGGGCCGCTTCAACCATAGCCAGCTAAAAAAATTCTCAATGCTTTTGCATTGTCTTTTCTGCTATCAAGAACTTTTTTTAGTTCTTCCTTTGCAGAATCTGTCAACATTATTTCCATTTTATCACTCCTATACCCCCTTATGGTATATTAATAATAAATCTTTTTATTTGTTTTGTCAATATATTTTATACTCTTCTATAAATATTCTATGATAATGTCATATTAAATTTAATCTGATAAAATGTCAGTATGAGAGAGGAGATTTTTAATATGACCCAAAAGGAAATAACA
>NZ_JCANTN010000004.1:0-99732 GCF_059568515.1 Soehngenia saccharolytica DSM 12858
TATCAGTAATCCATAGCTTAGTGATAATAGGCCAGTCACTAGAAACAAGGGTAAGGATGCCGTCCGAATAATGTTTATTAAGTTGGTTTAAAACGAAGTTTTGGTAAGCTTCATGAGGAACAAAAACAGGCTTCATAAAAACACTCCCATCGCAGTTAGTAGGGAAAAAATCCCTTCACCTCGATTATTGGGGCGTTTTTGAAAAGTCAAGTGTTTTTTGGAAAAACATAAAAATAATGCAAGGATATTTTTAAAACTTGCATTTTGATATAAAACCCTATTGAAAAATAGGAGGAATGAAAAAAATGATGGTATAGCAAAGTGTTGTGCCATCTATCTCGGGGTATTCCGAGAGACTATTATTGTACAAGGAGGAGAAAAATGAAAAAGATAGGATTACTTCCAAGACTTATCATTGCAATTATTTTAGGTATTATATTTGGCTTGGTTTTGCCAGAGGCATTGGTGAGAGTATTTTCTACATTCAACACAGTATTTGGCCAATTTTTAGGCTTTGCAATTCCACTGATCATCATTGGCTTTATCGCCCCAGGAATTGGAGAATTAGGAAAAGGCGCAGGAAGGATACTCGCACTCACTGCTATCATTGCTTATGTTTCAACTGTATTTTCAGGAACAGTTGCTTATTTTGCAAACTCTCTCGTATTGCCAACATTTTTAACTAATGGCTCATTTGACTTAAGTGGAATTGGAGAGGAAACGATGGCTGCATCTTTCATTGAAATAAGCATTCCTCCAATAATGGATGTAATGACTGCTCTTGTGATTGCATTTACTCTAGGTATAGGGATGGCTGCTATCGATTCAAAACACATAAAAGGTTTTATGGATGAGTTTCAAAACATAGTCAGTAAGTTGATATCAGAAATAATTATTCCACTTTTACCTATTCACATCATGGGTATATTTGCAAATTTAACTTTCTCAGGACAGACTGCCATGATTTTAAGTGTATTTTCAAGAGTGTTCATATTAGTTATAGCACTTCATATAATTATTCTAATCATTCAATACACTGTTGCTGGTTCTATAGCAAAAGCAAATCCTTTTAAACTCTTAAAAGGGATGATACCTGCATATCTTACAGCTATAGGGACTCAATCATCTGCAGCTACTATTCCTGTTACATTGGCACAAACCAAGAAAAACGGAGTAAATGATGGAGTGGCGGAATTTGTTATTCCACTTTGTGCAACGATTCACTTATCTGGAAGCACAATTACACTTGTTAGCTGCTCTATGGCAATCATGATGCTAAACAATGTACCAATTAGTTTTGGAACTTATTTTGCATTTATACTGGCATTAGGCGTGACAATGGTTGCAGCACCAGGAGTACCTGGCGGGGCTGTCATGGCTGCATTGGGCATATTAGAAAGCGTATTGGGATTTGATCAAACAATGCTCTCTTTGATGATAGCACTTTATTTAGCTCAAGATAGTTTTGGAACTGCTTGCAATGTAACTGGCGATGGAGCTATAGCTGTTATAGTAAATAAGATTTCAGGATTCAAATTAGAGCCAAAAGAAAAATTAGTCGATATCGATATAGAATAAAAAAATATAGACCTTTAAGGTCTATATTTTTTTTAAGTATTGGGTATAAAATGTTAAAAAGGGGGGGTGGATATGAACATAAGGAGAGCTTACCCATTCGAAGCTGGTGTCTTGACAGATTTGGCTGTTGCATCAGAAGCTTATTGGGGTTATGACAAGAAATTTCTTGATACTTTCAGAGCCGTATATAAAGTAAGCGAGGACTATATCATTAACAACCCGACATTTGTATTGGAAGAAGATGATAAAGCAATCGGATTTTACAGCATCATCGAGAATAGCGAAGGTGTTGTTTTGGAATATTTTTATATCGATCCCTCTTATATAAGAAAAGGATATGGGAGAATACTTTGGGATCATTTAATAGAGTTTTGCAAAAATCGAGGAATTTTGGAATTTGATTTTGTGGCATCCAATGAGGCAGTGCCATTTTATGAAAAAATGGGGGCAATAAAAGTTGGAGAAACAAAATCGTTAGTTGAAAGCGATAGAAGAGTTAATAAGTTGAAAATGGTAATTTCATAGGAGGGAGTAACTTGGGTAAATACGATTTTAAGCTAATGTCTGACACTGGAGAAATGTTAGCTTTAGAAGATTTCAAAGGGAAAAATGTCGTGGTTTATTTTTATCCAAAAGACAACACGCCTGGCTGAACAATTGAGGCAAATGGATTTAGGGATCTAAGTCAAGAGTTTGAAAAACACAACACTGTGATAATCGGCATTAGTAGAGATTCTCAGGAGTCCCATCAAAAATTTAGGAAAAAGAATGATTTAAATTTTATTTTGTTGACTGATGATACTGGAGAGGTTTTGGAAAAATTTGGCGTGCTAAAGAATAGAAAAATGTTTGGAAAAGAAACAAAGGGGATAGAAAGAAGCACATTTGTATTTAATAAATTTGGGGAACTTGTAAAAGAATACAGAAATGTAAAGCCAGGACCACACCCAGAGGAAGTACTAGAATTCATAAAGGAAAAATTAACTTAGTAGTTGTTTAATTTTTATTTACATGGGTAAATTCAGTGTGAGGGTAATTAAATGTTTGGAGGGATATATATGACGCAATATCATGAACCAGTTGAAAGAATGGATGAGAAAACATTAAATATCACAAGGGCTTTAATGAGCTTAAAGGAAGAAATAGAGGCTGTAGACTGGTACAATCAAAGAGTATCTGCAACCGAAGACGAAACTTTAAAAGAAGTGCTAGCTCACAATAGAGATGAAGAAATTGAACACGCAGTCATGACTTTGGAATGGCTGAGAAGAAATATGGACGTATGGGATGAAAACTTAAGAAAGTACCTATTCACTAAAGAAAATCTTCTTGAAGTAGAAGAAAGTGGCTCGGGGAAAAAAGACGAAGATAAAGATTTAGGCATAGGAGATATGAAATAGGAGGGAGAATTTATGCTAAATAGAAATATGGCTCCAATATCTGATAAGGTTTGGGAAGAAATAGATGAAAGAGCCAAAGAAGTTCTTGAAAGCTACCTTACAGCTAGAAAAGTAGTAAGAGTAAATGGTCCAAAAGGGTTGGATTTCAACGCTGTAAGCGAAGGAAGACTTAAAGAAATAAAGGAAGCAGATGCAATTCTTTATTCTAACTATGATGTAAAACCTCTTACTGAAGTTAGAGTGGAGTTTGAGTTGGATAGAAAAGAATTGGACAACATAGTTAGAGGCGCAAAAGATCCAGACTTAACACCTTTGGAAGATGCAATGAAGAAATTAGCTCTATTTGAAGAAAAAGCTATATATTATGGACTTCAAGATATAGGGATAGAAGGGTTAAATAAAGCTGGCAAAAAAGCTATTCCTTTTGGGAAGGATAGAGAATCTATATTAGATGCAGTGGGGAAAGGTATTTTACAACTAAGAGAAGCATATGCCACTAAACCATATGCACTTATAGTAGGAGAAGAACAATACAAAGATATTATATTAAGCGACAAAGGCTATCCATTAGAAAAGAAGATAGCAAAATTAATAGATGGGCAAATATATGTATCCAAAGCAGTTAAAGGAGCTTTCTTAATCCCATTTGATTCAGATGATCTAGAGCTTACTATAGGACAAGATTTTGCTATAGGGTTCTTAGATGCTGATGAAGACAAAGTTAGGTTTTTTGCAACTGAATCATTCACATTTAGAGTGCTAGACCCAAATATAGTAGTGAAATTTGAATAAAACTTAAAATTATACCCTATACAGGCATACCTGTATAGGGTATAATTTTTTTATATATAATATTTTGGAGGTTTGATTATGACAGATGTTACTAGTTTTTCTGCTTTTTTTGCAGGTTTATTGTCATTTTTTTCTCCTTGTCTTTTGCCAATGATACCGGCATATATCATGTACATCTCGGGGATAGGAGATTTAGAAGATGCGAGAGACAATAAGGAGATTGTGCTGCAAAGGACTTTAGGATTTATAATAGGCTTTACAATTATATTTATAATAATGGGATTGAGTGCTTCGTTTGTTGGAAAAATATTTTCTCAAAATAGAAACTTATTTTTGAAGTTAAGTGGAATTATAATAATCATATTTGGGCTTAACTACATGGGGGTTTTGAATTTTAGTTTTTTAAGCAAAGAAAGACGATTAAAAGCTCCGAAAAAAGTAAATGGAATACTTAGCTCAACCATCATGGGGATGGCTTTTGCTGGCGGGTGGAGTCCTTGTTTTGGACCGGTGCTTGGTTCTATACTCTTCATGGCATCAATGGATAGTTCAGTATTAAAAGGTGGAATTCTGTTGTTTATTTATTCTATTGGCATGGCAATTCCATTTATACTCACCGCATTGTTCATATCAAAATTTACGCTTGCGCTCTCAAAATACCAAAAAGCACTACAATTAGTGCCCGTAATAGGCGGAGGAATCTTAGTGATTTTTGGTGTATTGATATTTTTTGATAAATTAGTTGTTATATCTAGTTTGTTACTATAGGAGGAGAAACACATGCTAAAGAAGACTTTAATCGTATTGGTAGTAATTATAGCAGTTGCAATTGTTGGAGTTTGGATTGTGAATGACACTGAGGAAGCGGACGATAATACACCTGTTTACACACAAACACCAGCTGACAATGATGAGGTTGGAAATCTAATTATCAATGATATGCCAAAAGTAGATTCTGGAGAGCCTGCTATTGACTTTACATTGGAAGATTTAGACGGCAACGAGATAAGTTTAAGCGACTTTGAAGGCAAAATTGTGCTATTGAATTTTTGGGCAACTTGGTGTGGATTTTGTGATCTCGAAATGCCAGATTTAGAAAAGCTCGCAACTGTAAACGAAGACATAGTAGTATTAGGAGTAAATGTGGGAGAAGATAAAGAATTGGTTAAAGAATATGTAGACCAAAAGAAAATAACTTTTCCGGTGGTTTTAGACGCGACGACCGATATTGCGAGCGATTATCTTGTCACAGGTTTACCAACGAGTTATTTTATTGATGAAGATGGCATTATATACGGGAGGTATCCTGGCATGATGACTTACGATATGATGACGGAATTTATCGATGAAATGAAGAAATAGCGAAATATTAGAAATATTAGAAATATTAGAATTGTTTGACAAGAGTTTATTTAATTTATATAATATTGTTAACGATTGCATATAATATAAGAAGGGTGGAGTTATTTTGAAAAATCCTGTAATTGAAGTTAATTCAGAGATTGGCAGGCTTAGGCAGGTCATGCTTCATAGGCCAGGGAATGAGCTAGAAAATTTAATGCCAGAATATTTAGAAAGATTACTATTCGACGATATTCCATATTTAAAAATCGCACAGAAAGAACATGATGAGTTTGCAGAAACTCTGAAATCAAAGGGTGTAGAAGTCATGTATCTAGAAGATTTAGTTGTGGAATCCCTATCTGAAAAAGAAGTGTTGAATTCTTTTATAGAAGAGTTTCTTTATGAAGCGGGAATAAAAGAAGAGTTTAACATAATCGCATTAAAGGAGTATTTCTTATCTTTAGAAAAAAAAGAAATGGTATTGAAAATGATGGCGGGTGTGAGAAAATCTGAAATTGACAACACGAAAAAAATACATTTAGCAGAGTATTTAGAAAGCGATTACCCGTTTTTAATTGATCCAATGCCAAATCTTTACTTTACCCGAGACCCGTTTGCATGTGTAGGCGATAAAGTCACAATCCACAGAATGAACACGCATACTAGAAATAGAGAAACTTTGTTTGCCAAATACATTTTTAACTATCACCCTAAATATGAAAAAATACAACATCTATACGAAAGACAAGAGGAATTTTCAATTGAAGGCGGAGATATACTAGTTTTAAATGACAAAGTATTGGCTGTTGGAATTTCTCAGAGAACCAACGCAAACGCCATTGAAAAATTTGCACTAAATGTGTTTAAAAGCGAAACTACATTTGAGAAGATTATTGCAATAGATATCCCAAAACAAAGGACATTTATGCATTTGGATACAGTGTTTACTATGGTAGATTATGATAAATTTGTGATACATCCAAATATAGAGAATACGATGAAATCTTTTGTTCTAGAGAAAAAAGACAAAAATAGCTTAAAAATAACTCCTCAAATAGGAACATTGAAAGAAATATTGGAGACAAACTTAAAAATAAATGGAATAAAACTTATCAAGTGCGGTGGAGAGAGTGTAGTAGATGCAGCTAGAGAACAGTGGAACGATGGCTCAAATACTCTTTGCATAGCCCCTGGAGAAGTGGTAGTATATTCTAGGAACTATGTGACAAATGAAATACTGGATAAGGAAGGCATTAAATTGAATATAATATCGAGCTCAGAGTTGTCAAGGGGTAGAGGCGGCCCTAGATGCATGAGTATGCCTTTTATTAGAGAAAAAATATAAGGGGGAGAAAAACATGGCAGTCAATTTAAAAGGGAGAAGTTTTTTAACACTAATGGATTTTACTCCAGAGGAAATAAGATATTTATTAGACTTATCACATGATTTAAAAGCAAAAAAAAGAGCTGGCATATACAACTATGTATTAAGAGGTAAAAACATAGTATTGTTATTCGAAAAAACATCAACAAGAACAAGATGCGCATTTGAAGTTGCTGCATTAGAAGAAGGAGCTCATGTTACTTTCTTAGATTCAGCAAGTTCTCAAATGGGCAAAAAAGAATCTCTTGAAGATACTGCTAAAGTATTGGGGAGATTTTATGACGGAATAGAATATAGAGGATACAAACAAGAAGTTGTTGAAGACTTAGCTAAATACGCTGGAGTTCCTGTATGGAATGGACTGACTGATGTTGATCATCCAACTCAAATTTTAGCGGATTTATTGACCATTGAGGAACATGTGGCAAAACCTTTAAACAAAGTAAAATTAGTGTTTGCTGGTGATGTAAGAAACAATATGAGCTATGCATGGATGTATGGATGTGCAAAGATGGGCATGCACTACGTAGCTCTTGGACCAAAAGAGCTGATAGACCAAGTTGACAAAGATGCAATGAATAGAGCACTTGAGGTAGCAAAAGAAACTGGTGCAATCATTGAGCTGTCAGATGACATAAATTCAGTAAAAGGTGCAGATGTAATCTACACTGATGTTTGGGCATCTATGGGAGAAGAAGCACAAATACCTGAAAGAGTAAAACTATTGACTCCATATAAAGTAACCATGGACATGATCAAATTAACCGGAAATGATGACTGCATATTCATGCACTGCTTGCCAAGTTTCCATGATTTTGAAACCAAAATGGCTAAAGATCAAATGGATCAAGGCTATGATATAAGAGAAGTAACAGATGAAGTATTTAGAAGCAGACACTCAGTTGTTTTTGATGAAGCAGAAAATAGAATGCATACAATAAAAGCAGTAATTGTAGCAACAATAGGTTAGAAGGAGGATTTAAGGTGAGACCAACAAGGGTAGTAGTAGCATTAGGAGGAAACGCATTAGAAGATAAATCAATGCCTTCAACAGCAGAGGCGCAATTAGAAGTAGTAAAGAGAACAAGCGAATACATTGCAGATATATCTTTGGCAGGATATGAGATTGCGGTGGTACACGGCAATGGACCGCAAGTAGGCAGAATTTTACTTGCAACAGAAGCTGCAAAAGATGTAACTCCACCAATGCCTTTTGATGTATGCGGTGCAATGAGCCAAGGCTATATTGGATATCATATACAACAAGCTTTGAGATTTGCGCTAAAGAAAAGAGGCAGAGATATTCCTGTAGTAACAGTTATCACACAAGTTGTAGTGGATAAAAACGATGAAGCATTTAAAAACCCAACAAAGCCAATCGGGCCTTTCTACACAGAAGAGGAAGCTAAAAAATTAGCCGAAGAAAAAGGATATGTAGTTAAAGAAGATGCTGGAAGAGGATATAGAAGAGTTGTACCTTCACCACTTCCAAAGAAAATAGTTGAGATAGATACCATAAAAACACTTTGGGATACAACTATTGCTGTAACCTGTGGTGGAGGAGGAATTCCTGTAATAGAAAAAGAGGATGGATCTCTAGAAGGTATAGCGGCTGTAATAGACAAAGACCTAGCAGCACAAAGACTTGCAGAAGACATGGATGCGGACATACTATTGATTTTGACGGAAGTTGAAAAAGTTGCTATTAACTTCAACAAGCCAGACCAAAAGAGCTTAGACCACATGAGCGTAGAAGAAGCGCTTAAATACATGGAAGAAGGGCATTTTGCACCAGGCAGCATGCTTCCTAAAGTAAAGGCAGCTGTAAACTTTGCAAAATCAAAACCAGGCAGAAAAGCAATCATTACTTCTCTATACAAAGCAAAAGAAGCACTAGATGGAGTGTCTGGAACTGTAATAGAAATGTAAATCGGGGGATATCCCCCGATTTTTTATGTGTATGTGCTTTATTATATTGAAATATTACTTATTAACTGATACAATTTTTACATAATATATAGAAAAGGGGAAAAAATATGAAGATAGGATTAGTTGGGTTAACTTCTGTTGGGAAGACATCACTTTTTAACCTATTGACAGGTTCAAATATAGAAGTATCAGGTTATGCAACAGGAAAGATCAACGCGAATATAGGAATCGCAAAAATTCCAGATGAAAGACTTCAGTTTTTAACTGAGCTTTACAAACCAAAGAAAACCACACATGCCACAATTGAAGTAGTTGATGTGCCTGGGTTGGTAAAGGGATCATCAAGTGGTAAAGGATCTGGAAACTTATTTTTGGACAATGTCAGAAAAACAGATTTACTCGTACATGTAGTTAGAGCTTTTGATGATGACAATGTGATACATGTAGAAGGGGACATAGACCCTATGAGAGATGTCGAGACATTAAATTTAGAGTTGTTATTTTCCGATTTACAAGTTATAGAAAATAGAATTGAAAGAATTGAAACTTCTAAAAAAGTGACAAAAGAGAATCTATTGGAATTAGAAGTCTTAAAAAAATGCAGAGAATGTTTAGAAAATGGTCTATTACTCAACAATTTAGAGCTAACTGATGAAGAAAAAGACGTGTTAAAGACTTTTTCATTTTTATCACAGCAGCCCATGATACTAGTGGTAAACATTGATGAAAATCAACTAGCTAATAAGACTTTTCCAAAGAAAGATGAGCTATATGAATACTGCAAAGCATCAAATACACCTATCATAGAGATCTCAGTAAAAACTGAACTTGAACTAAGGGAATTGGATGAGGAAGATAGAAAAATTTTCATGGAGGATTTAAATATAAGAGAATCGGGCATAGATCTATTATCAAAGACAGCTTATGATTACTTAGGGCTCATATCATTTTTGACGGCAGGAGAAGATGAAGTGAGAGCCTGGCCTATTAGAAAAGGCACAACCGCAAAAGAAGCAGCTGGGAAAATTCACTCTGACATTGAAAAAGGATTTATCAGAGCTGAGGTATGTAAATTCAATGATTTAAAGGAACACAAGAGCATGGTTAAATTAAAAGAATTAGGACTACTGACACTAGAGGGCAAAGAGTACATTGTTGAAGATGGAGATATTATCAATTTTAGATTTAATGTATAGGAGAGTTTTAACTCTCCTTTTAAATATGATAGAGGGGTAGTTAATAATGACAAGTGAAAGAATCAATCACTGTGAGACAATTATTGTGGAAAACGAAAGAAAAACTTTACAAGAAATCGAAAGGAGCATTATAAAGACATATAGAAAGCCAATTTGGTCAAAGTTTATCAAAGCAATCAAGGAATATGAACTTATAGAAGACAACGATAAAATTGCCGTTGCCATATCTGGAGGTAAAGATAGCCTTTTAATGGCGAAGCTTTTTCAAGAACTCAAAAAATATGGAAAACAAAATTTTGAAGTTGAATTCATCGCAATGGATCCTGGGTATCATAAGGACATAAGGGCATTGCTTGAAGAAAATCTTAAATATTTAAATATACCTGCACATGTATTTGATGCAAATGTATTTGAAGTTGCTGATAGAATTGCAGGAGAGTATCCTTGCTATATGTGCGCTAGAATGAGAAGAGGAGCTCTTTATGGGAAAGCTAAAGAGCTAGGGTGCAATAAATTAGCTTTAGGTCACCATTTTAACGATGTCATAGAGACTACAATGCTCAATTTATTGTATGCTGGAAGCTTTAAGACTATGATGCCAAAATTGAAATCTCAAAACTACGAAGGGTTAGAGCTTATTAGACCTATGTATTTGATAGAAGAAAAGTACATTGAGAGATTCATAAAATCAAGCGGAATATGGCCATTAAACTGTGCTTGTATGGTGGCGGCTAAAAAAATAGGGAATAAGAGATACGAAATAAAAGCGCTGATCAATAGACTAAAAGAAACTAATAAAAATGTAGAGATGTCAATTTTTAGAGCAGCTCAAAATGTGAACTTAGACCAAGTTTTAGGTTATGAAGAAAACGGAGAAAAAATTTCATTTTTAGATAAATACTAGAAGGAGATGATATGATGCGATTGGTGTCGTGGAATGTAAATGGCTTGAGGGCAATCATGAAAAAGGGATTTATAGAATCTGTAAAAAAACTAAATCCCGATATATTATGCATTCAAGAAACTAAAATGCAAGAAGGGCAACTCGATTTAGATGTTGACCTTGAAGAATATGAAAAGTATTTTAACTCTGCACAAAAGAAAGGATATTCTGGCACTGCGGTATTTACTAAAGTAAAACCAATAAGCGTAAATTATGGCATGAACAAGGAAGAGCACGATAAAGAAGGCAGAATAATCACTGCTGAATATGATGATTTTTATTTAGTCAATGTATATACGCCAAACTCTAAAACAGAATTAGAAAGACTTGAATACAGAATGGTTTGGGAAGATGAGTTTAGGCATTTTCTAAAAGAATTGGAAAAGAAAAAACCAGTTATAATATGTGGAGATTTAAATGTAGCACACAAAGAGATAGATTTGAAAAACCCAAGTTCAAACCGAAAAAGTGCAGGCTTTACAGATGAAGAAAGAAACAAATTCACTGAACTCTTAGAGGCTGGATTTATAGATACTTTCAGGTTCTTTTATCCTGACAAAGAAGGCGCTTACACTTGGTGGAGTTATTTAACTAAGGCAAGGGAGAGAAATGCAGGTTGGAGAATAGACTACTTCTTAGTATCAGAGAGTTTAAAGGATAGACTTGTAGATGCTAAAATACACTCAGATATATATGGCTCTGATCATTGCCCTGTTGAATTGGAAATAAAGTGATTTTAGAAACTATCCATTAATTTATCATATAATTTTCACATATAAGGACTACAATAGTAAAAAAAGGAGGGACAAGTTATGAATGACGACGAATTCAAAGGTGATAATCAAGAAGAAATTGAAAATCAGGAAATTATTTTTGAAAGCAAATACAATGATGACGATAAGGAAAAGATAAAAGATGATGAGCCAAAGGCAGAAGAAAGAAGTTATTCAGGCAATGCTAATATTGCAAATATGACTTTCAAATGGAAATCATTAGTAGTAGTTGTTTTGATAATTTCATTATTAAGTGGGTTAGCAGGTTCGTTTATTGGGATTAAGATGTTTGCTTCAAATAACAATACAAATACCAACAACAATCAAGAAATAATCATAAATCCTAATGATAGCTATACTACAGTATCTGCGGTGGTACAAAAGAGCATGAGCTCAGTTGTCGGGATAACAACTGTGGAAATCAAAGATTATCTATATACTCAGCAATTAGTTAGCGGTGTAGGCTCAGGTATTATTGTAGATGCTGACGGATATATCCTAACTAACTCTCATGTAATATCAGATGGAAACGCAAAAGAAATTCAAGTTTTATTTGAAGATGGAGAAAAGGTAAATGCTGAAGTAGTGTGGGTTGATAACTACATGGATTTAGCTATCATAAAAGTAAACAGGACAAATCTACCAGTGGCAGTTTTGGGAGATTCAGACTCGTTGGTAGTAGGAGAATTAGCCATAGCCATAGGAAATCCTTTAGGACTTGAATTTCAAAGGACTGTAACTAGTGGGATAATTTCTGGATTAAATAGGTCAGTTCAAGTTGATGACAATATGGTAATTGAAAACTTAATACAAACTGATGCCTCTATAAATCCTGGAAATAGCGGAGGACCATTGCTCAATGCAAAAGGTGAAGTGGTTGGGATAAACACTGCTAAAATATCTTCTGCAGAAGGCCTCGGATTTGCAATTCCAATAAACACAGCAAAGCCAATCATCGAAGAAGTCATAAAAACCGGAACCTATCAAAAGGCTTATATTGGAATAAAAGGTGTATCTGTTGAAGAATATGAAATGGGACTAGGAGTGGATTTGGCAGCTGAGAGTGGAGTTGTTGTACTAGAAGTACAAGCAAATAGCCCTGCAAGCAAAGCTGGATTGCAAAATGGGGATATCATAACAAAGATGAACGACAAAGACATAGAAGACATGTACGACTTAAAAAACAGCCTTTACTCATACAAACCAGGTGAAAAAATATCACTTGAAATCTTGAGAAATGGAGAAAAGAAAACAGTCGAAGTGACATTAGAAGCATCAAAATAATTAAATACGGCTTATTTAAATAAGCCGTATTTTTTGCTAGTATATTTTTACAAATTTGATATAATAATATTTAGATTAACGAAATAAGAGGGGTGTTAAAATGGTTAAAGCATTGCCTAAAAGGAATCAAGTTGATGTGAATTTGACATGGGATTTGACAAGTCTTTTTAAATCAGAGGAAGCTTTTAACGAAGCTTTGGACAAGACTAAAAAATACGCAGAGAGCATTATAAGAGACTACAAAGGGAAACTCAAGACTGCAGAAGACATAAATGAATGCCTAGATAAATACAGAGAATTTGAGATGCTATTCACATGGCTTGCGACATATGCATCATTAAAAGTGAATGAAGACCAAACAAACATGGACAATCAAACCCTGTATTCTAAAGTCATGACAACATTTACTAAAATATTAGCTGAGATTGACTTTATTGAAGAAGAAATATCAAATTTACCTAAAGATATAATTGAACAGGCGAGCAACCAATCAGCTGACAACTCTGGTTATCTCAAAGAAATACTAAGGAAAAAACCTCATAGATTGCATAAAGAAGCAGAAAGAGTTCTAATAAGCTTAAGCAATACTTTAGAAGCACCAGAAAACATATACAACATGGCAAAACTTGCAGATATGAAATTTGGAGAGTTTGAAGTTGATGGAAAGAAATATCCTTTAAGCTTCGTTTTATTCGAAGGAGAATGGGAGTATGAAAAGGACACAAAGATAAGAAGAAAAGCATTTGAAGCCTTTTCTAACAAATTGAGAGATTATCAATATACGATAGGAGCTACTTACAACACTCACGTACAGACAGAAAAGACAATTTCAGATCTAAGAGGATTCAACTCAGTCATAGATAGCTTGCTATTCCCTCAAGAAGTAGAAAGAGAACTTTACGATAGACAGATTGACTTAATAATGGAACATCTAGCACCCCATATGAGAAAGTATGCAAAACTTTTAAAGAAAATCTATAACTTGGATGAAATGACATTTGCAGATTTAAAAGTAGATGTAGATCCTGATTTTGAACCTCAAATCAGCGTAGAAGAAGCAAGAGAATACATCTTGGGAGCTCTAGGCGTCTTGGGAGAAGACTATGTAGACATGCTAAATAGAGCATTCGATGAAAGATGGATTGACTTCGTTCAAAATGAGGGCAAATCCACAGGCGCATTCTGCTCATCTCCTTATGGGGCGCATCCGTATATACTCATATCATGGACAGAGAGAATGAGAGAAGTATTTGTATTGGCACATGAGCTTGGACATGCAGGACATTTTACACTAGCTCATAAAAACCAAAGCATATTTAATTCTAGACCTTCACTTTATTTCATAGAATCACCATCGACAATGAACGAAATGTTAATGGCTAATTATTTAATGAAGAATACAACTGACAAGAGGATGAAGCGATGGGTAATATCTAGTATCATAGCTAGAACTTACTATCATAATTTCGTAACCCACTTACTAGAAGCTCATTACCAAAGAGAAGTTTACAAAATTATAGACAATGGTGGAAGCGTAAATGCTGAAATATTAAATCAACTAAAGAGACAAACTCTTGAAAAATTCTGGGGAGATGATGTAAAAATAAATGAAGGAGCAGAGCTAACTTGGATGAGACAGCCACATTACTACATGGGATTATATCCTTACACATATTCAGCTGGCCTTACTATAGCTACACAAGTAAGTCAAAGAATATTAAGAGAAGGAGAAAGTGCAGTAGAAGATTGGAAAAATGTGCTTAAAGCAGGGGGTACAAAAACTCCAGTGGAATTAGCTCTAATGGCAAAAGTAGATATCACAACTGAAGAACCTCTATTAAATACAATCGAATACATTGGAAGCTTGATTGATGAGATAGTAAAATTGACTGAAGAAATAGAGAATGAAAAATAAGAGAGGCTTAATGCCTCTCTAAAATCTTCTTATGACTTTTATTTTCAATATTCCATTCTCGTAACTCACATATCCCTCATCAACCATTGCATCGAGTAAGTTTAATTCAGATGAGTAGTCACTACCCAATAAAGCCCAATAATACTCTTCTGTGTCATCTCTTCTAGGAGTGTTTAATGAGATTTTAAGCTCATTTAAAACAGATTTTTCTATGCTATTTATAGCACCTTGTAATTCTACTACACCCATTTTCTCAGTACATCTTAGATTTATAATTACATTGTCACAACCGTGATGCAAATAAATATTTACTAATTCATTCATTATTTTAATCATAATAGAATCATTTTTATTCATCCATCTTATCCTTTCTGAAAGAAGTAATTAGTGGAACTAAAAATGCCGCAATAAACCCTCCAGAGAAGCCATTGTTATACAGATTAAGACCCGCATGAAGATATGCTAGATTTGAAACCAAAGATGCTTGTAAACCACCTGCTAATATACCAGCCAACAATCCAAATTCACCCGCAATAGGTGCTAAAGTGGTTGAAAAGAGAACAGTCAAGACTGAATTCATGCTAGATAAATCATTGCCCGTGATTATTAACATCACTATTGCTCCTAACATTATAGGCAATATGTTTCTAGGGTGTTTTCCAAAAGATCCAAATCCCATTATTGAAAATACAGCTGCTATAGTGGGCCCATTTATGGTTGCGCCTATAATATCAAGATAGATCATACAAATTAATCCAACAACACCCATGTTGAAAATTGCGATATCAAATCCATCTAAACTTACAAAATCAGTGACCAATCTACCGGAGCGTTTGACAAGATTTTTATAACCATGAAAATCAAATCTTGTTAATATGATTTTTAGCATTATCATGCTGAGACATATAAGAAAAATAATAATTTTAATTTTTGCATCAGGACCTTCATATACTACGCTTATGGACTCTAATGGCATGTTGAACATTCTAAATAAAGAGGCTATCATCATGCCTAATATCCCAGCGGTAAAACCGACATTGTAAAGGCTATATCCATGATGAAATCGCACAAAACTGCTTGCTAAAGGAGGCATAATAAATCCAACTATTAAACCTGAAACTATTGCAAATAGATAATTGAAAGGAACTAACAAATCACTTCCGAAACCCACTCGCGTTACTAAAGGGCTGAGAGCTGTGCTAAAAAAAGCTATTACTGTGTATTTTGAGAATTTTTCTTTTTTAATTATGCTGTAAATAAACACGCCTAAAATTATGCTTGAGACATTTATTATGTTCTTTCCAAACATTGAAAAACCAGCAACTGTAAAAAGAGCAGATATGACTGGACCATTTGGATCTATATTTTGCACCATAACGATAGCCAGCAATGTCAACATTACTATGCCGCTATTGAATAACGCAGCACCTATATTTGCAACTTCAAAATAATCCACTATTAACAAATCTGGATGCTCTACTATCGTCTTTAACCCATTGAACACCTCTGAAGGTGTATTAAACAAGAAGGAACTAAAAATAAGCAATATGCTGTAAAATAACAAAACTATATATTTTAAATATTTTTCATTATCCTTGTTGAATAATTTTTGCATAACAAATCCTTAAAATATCCTTCCCATAATTTTTTTGTACTTATCTGTATATTTAATAAAATCATATTCGGGATTTTTAACAACTGAACTAATGAAGTTCTGCTTGTTATATTCGTAGCTCATTGTTGGCGTTAAGTTCTCAACTAAATTAAAGTACTTATTCTTAGAAAGATCCAATTTGTCTTCATAAGTTTTTAAAATCCAATTGACATACTTATCTATATAGTTGAGAGTTTTATCCTTGTCTTTCATGACAGCAAAAGTGTCAGCGAACATCAATATATTGTTGCCTAGAAGGTAACCCTCCAATTCAAAATCCATTATAATTTTTCTTTGAAGGTTTGCCAAATCCAAAGCATATTCAAAATCTCTATCTTTAAGAGCAATACCCCAGAGACTTGCCAAAGAAATTATAGAATTGTTTATATTATTAAAAAGGCTCTCTTGCTCTATTTTTTTAGCTTTTTCGCTATCTCCTGTGATAGAATATATAGTTGAGAGCATGAATCCAGTATTTACACTGATCTTTGGCAAAGTATTTAATAGATCAATTGCTTTTTCATATTCGCCTTTCATTGTGTAAAGACTTGACAACACATATAGTGCAGCTTGTTTTACTTCGAGGTCACCTATTTTAGATGCTTCTTCCAATAATTGAATAGAGCGATTTAACATTCTATCCGCTTCTTCTTCTGTGTGGGCCAACTGGATGTACTCTTGTAAAAGACTTCCTATTCTAAATTTTAGGAAAAGACTATCGGGATATTCCTCTAGATATTGTTCACACATTTTCATAGCTTCATAATAGTCTGAAGTGGCAAATTTTTCAGCGCATATTTTGTATATGTTGTTCACGTCTTCTGGAGTAAGTTCGGTTTCAAACATCAAGAGTGAGTCAATAGTTGTTCCCAAAAGTCTTGCTATAGATGATAGGAGAGTTATATCTGGGTATGCTGAATTATTTTCCCACATCTCAACGACTTCTTTAGGCACACCTAATCCATGAGCAAATTCCTCAATACTTAAACCTTTATTCTCTCTTAATTTTTTTATAGTGCTACCAATAGACAATTGCATGGTAAACCTCCTCACCTTGAAAAACAAAATTTTATTTGCTATAATCGTTTTTATACTTTTATATTATACCCTAAAATGACAGAATAAACAAACAGACTAGACAAAATAAGGAGAGCGTATGTAAATGATTAAACTTTTAAAAAATTTAAAGCCTTATTGGAAAAATGTAGTTGGAGTTTTAACTTTTACAATGATTGGAGTCTTGTGTGAATTGTTTTTACCGAGACTAATGGGAAATATAGTAGACAAAGGCGTTGTAAAAGGAAACTTAAACTATATACTAACCACAGGGCTAAAGATGATCATATTTGCCATAATAGGAACATGCTCGATGATAGTATCAGCATATCTTTCTTCTAAGGCAGCTACAGGATTTGGCAGAGACTTAAGGAGAATGATATTTACAAAAGCGGAAGGCTACTCATTGAATGAAATGGAGAAAATAGGAACATCTTCTTTAATAACAAGAACTACAAATGACATCAATCAAATGCAGCAAGTTGCGATAATGTCCATGAGAATGATGGTAAGAGCTCCTTTGATGCTGATAGGTGGGTTTGTGATGGCGTTTTCGACCAACTCAACTCTATCGAGAATACTTTTTATATCAGGACCGTTATTAATAATGGTGATAGCGATAATTGGAAGAATAGGGTTTCCACTATTTAAGATAATTCAAGAAAAAATCGACAGAATCAACAAAACAATGAGAGAGGAATTGTCAGGCATAAGGGTAATAAGAGCTTTCAACAAAGTTGACTATGAGAAAAAGAGATTTGAAAAAGCCAATAGAGACTTGACAGAAACTTTTTTGAAAGTCACAAGACTTATGACTCTAGTAATGCCAATAATAATGATGATACTCAATTTCACAAATGTTGCAGTTATTTGGTTTGGAAGCAATTTAATTGACACAGGAAACATGCAAGTAGGGGAACTTATGGCATTTATACAATATGTAATGCAGATTATGTTTTCTCTAATAATGGTATCAGTTATTTTCATAATGTTTCCAAGAGCTAGCGCTTCAGCAGCTAGAGTTAATGAAGTCCTCGAACTAGAATCGGAAATAGTAGATGGAACTGATAATTTACCCGAAAATAAAGATGGAGATATTCTAGAACTAAGAAATGTCACTTTCAATTATTTTGACTCAGAAACACCAGCTGTTAAAGACATCAGCTTCAAAGTAAAAAAAGGAGAAACCACTGCAATCATAGGAGGGACAGGCAGCGGGAAATCAACTATATTAAACCTTATAATGAGATTTTTCAACCCAACCAGTGGAGAAATTTTATTAAACGGTAAAAATATAAAAGATATAACACAAGATGAGTTAAGAAAACATTTTTCATTGGTTCCACAAAAAACTGTGTTATTCACAGGTACTATTAGAGACAATATAAAGATGGGCAAAGAAGACGCAACTGATGAAGAGATCATCGAAGCACTAAAAATAGCTCAAGCTTATGATTTTGTAATGAAAAATAAAGAAGGACTAGATTATGAAATTTCTCAAGGTGGGAAAAATCTTTCAGGAGGTCAAAAACAAAGGCTTTCTATTGCAAGAGCTATAGTTAGAAGACCTGATTTCTATTTATTTGACGACAGTTTTTCTGCGCTTGATTTTAAAACGGACAAAATACTCAGGGAAGAGCTCAAAAAAGTTACTAAGAATTCAGGAGTATTAATAGTCGCACAAAGAATATCGACTATCATGGATGCAGAGACAATTGTAGTTTTGGACGATGGAGAAATTGTTGGAATGGGAAATCACAAAGAATTATTAAAAACTTGCGAAGTATATAGGGAAATCGCTCAGTCTCAGCTTGGAGAGGAGGCATTAAAAGATGAGTGAAGAAAACAATAAAACTGAAAGTAAAAGAAAATCTAGGGAAACAGTGCAACCTAGAGGCCAAGGTCAAGGAGGTAGATTTGCAACACTTGAAAAGCCAAAAGACTTTTCGGGGAGTGTAAAAAGACTTGCTGGCTATTTAAAGCCATATAAGTTCAAGATGATACTGGTCATAATCATGGCAATAGGTGCGACAGTATTTACAGTATTAAGTCCAAGTATTATTGGTAGAATTACAACTTCTTTATATAACTCAGTAAAGACAGGTGCGCCAATTGACTTTAACTTCATAAAGAATACTATCTTTGTGCTGATTGGCATATATTTAATAGCAGCCATATTTAGTTATTTTCAACAATTTTTAATGGCTGGCGTATCGCAGAGATTAGGATATGACTTAAGAAAACAAGCCAACGAGAAAATCCACAGACTACCATTAAAATACTTTGACTCGAAAACTGTTGGAGAAATTTTAAGCAGAGTCACAAATGACATAGATACGATCATCTCGACTATGCAACAATCAATCACACAACTGATAACATCTGCTTTAACCTTTATCGGAATCTTTGTAATGATGCTAATAATAAGCCCTATGCTTACATTGATTACACTGGTTACAATACCACTTAGCATATTGATCACAAAAAATATAGCAAAGAGATCTCAAGTGTATTTTTCAAAACAAGCAAATGCTTTGGGTGAATTAAATGGACATGTTGAGGAAAGCTACACTGGGCATGTAACAGTAAAAGCATATGGAAGAGAAAATCAATTCATTGAAGAATTCAATGAAATAAATGAAAGACTTTACAGCCACGCTTGGAAAGCACAATTTGTATCAGGCATAATCATGCCTTTGATGTCACTTGTAAACAATATCGGATATGTGTTTGTAGCGGTAGTAGGTGGCATATTTGTCTTGAGAGGAAATATAACAATAGGAGCAGTACAAGCCTTCATGCAGTACACAAGACAATTTACTCAACCGATTGTTCAAACTGCAGAAATCATAAACATCTTGCAATCAACAGTAGCTTCTGCTGAAAGAGTTTTTGAATTGCTGGATGAACAGGAAGAGGATGACGAAAGCCACAAAGTAGTTAAATTAGAAAATCCAAAAGGAGAAGTAGAATTTAAGAATGTAACATTTGGATATTCAAAAGACAAGCCTCTAATAAAAGACATGAACATACATGTATCTCCTGGGCAAACTGTTGCTATTGTAGGACCTACAGGTGCTGGTAAGACCACTATTGTAAACTTATTAATGAGATTTTATGAAATTGATGATGGTGCTATACTCATTGATGGTGTAAACACTAAAGAGATGAAAAGAGAAGAAGTTAGAAGACTCTTTGCAATGGTACTTCAAGACACATGGCTATTCAACGGTACAATCAAAGAAAACATTGCATATGGCAAAGAAAATGCAACTGACGAAGAGATAATAAGAGCTGCAAAACTAGCTCAAGCAGATCACTTTATCAGGACTCTGCCAAAGGGATATGACACTGTGTTAAATGAAGAAATATCGAATATTTCTCAAGGACAAAAACAACTATTGACAATAGCTAGGGCAATACTTGCAAATCCAACTATATTGATATTAGATGAAGCCACATCAAGTGTAGATACGAGAACTGAAATTTTAATTCAAAAGGGAATGGATGTATTGATGAAAGGAAGAACTAGCTTTGTAATAGCTCATAGACTTTCCACAATAAGAAATGCTGACATAATACTAGTGATGAATAACGGGCAAATAATAGAACAAGGTACGCATGAAGAATTGATGAAACTAAATGGATTCTATGCTGATCTTTACAATAGCCAATTTGCTGCATAAACGCTGAAATATTTCAGCGTTTATTTTTTCAGTTAAAAAGTTTAAATATTCAAAACATGGGTAAAATTGATTGAAAAGGAGGGGTTTTTTTGTATATAAAACGGTTTGTCTCATTTGCAGTAGTACTGATTTTTTTGCTTACCAGTGTGAATTTCTCATCAGCAGCACCACCACTTCAAGAGTTAGAAAGCTTAAGGCAACATCAAAAACAAATTTTAGATCCTGCAAAATCTCTATCCCAAAAACATGATGAAGCATTTGAAGATTCAGATGTAGTAAGAGTAGCAGTAGAACTAGAAAAAGAACCGATTATTTATTATGCTACTTTAAGCAAGAAAGATTTTAATAAATTAGATAAGAACTTAAAGAAACAAATCAAAGACGAGATTAAAGCTGAGCAAAAGGCACTAAAAGATTTGATGAAGCAAAATGGAATAAAATTTAAAGAACTAGAGAGCTTCACAAATGTTGTAAATGGCTTTAGCATCGAAACAACCTATGGAGAAGCCAAAGCAATCGAGAAATTAAACGATGTAAAAAAAGTAAGTCTAGTGAATGAATACGAAAGGCCAAAGCCAGAACTTGTGACAAGCAAAGATATTATAAATGCTAGAGAAGTTTGGGAGAATTTAGACTATAACGGAGAAGGGACAGTAATAGCAATCATTGACACAGGGGTTGATGCCAATCATAGAGATATGGTATTGTCAAACCCTGAAAAAGCTAAAATCCAGTACACAATCGATCTAACTGGTTTTCCAGGAACATTTAGAACTATAAAAGTTCCTTATGGATATAATTATATGGACAAAAACCAAGAAATCCTCGATTTAGGACCAGATGCTTCAGAGCACGGCATGCATGTAGCTGGAATAGCTGCAGCGAATGGCAATGAAGAAAATGGAGGGGTACAAGGAGTAGCGAAAGAAGCACAAATACTAGCTATGAAAGTATTCGGGAATAATCCAGCACTTTCAACCACCTATGGCGATATAATTGTAAAAGCTATAGATGATTCAGTAGCACTTGGAGCAGATGTAATAAACATGAGTTTGGGCTCGACAGCTTCATTTGTTGATGAAGAAGATCTAGAGCAAGTTGCAATAAAAAATGCTGTAGAAAACGGAGTAGTATGTGCAGTATCTGCTGGCAACTCAGCAAGATTTGGAAACGGCTGGGATGATCCATATACTTCAAATCCAGACATAGGTGTTGTTGGCTCTCCTGGATTGGCATATGATTCACTTCAAGTAGCTTCCATAGAAAACACTCATCAGATGTCTAGGACTTTGACTTATATAGAAAATGGATTAGAAAATTATATAGCTATGGCTGTAGCTGGTAAATTTGATCCAATCGATTATTATGATGGATCGGTAGAATATGTAGATGGAGGTTCAGGAGACCCTAGTGAATTGACAAATGTAGCAGGGAAAATAGCATTAGTAGTCAGAGGCGGTCTAACTCCAAATTTCGTAGACAAGATTTCTAATGCACAAAAAGCTGGCGCAATAGGGATTATAGTATATAATCATCAAACAGGAGGAGAGGCTCTTGTAAACATGGCTACTCCAGATGATCAAACAATACCAGCTATGTTTATTGGAAACAGTGGCGGACTTAAGCTATTATCTTTACAAGAAAAGTTTGTAGAATTTACTGATAAAACAATGCTCACGCTAAACCCAAATTCCGGGAAAATGTCAGATTTTACATCTTGGGGTACGACTCCGAATTTAGGATTTAAACCTGAGATTACAGCACCTGGGGGAGCTATATACTCTACTGCTCAGAATAATAAATATCAATCGATGAGCGGTACATCTATGTCAGCGCCACATGTTGCAGGTGGAAGTAGTTTGATTTTACAAAGAGTAGATGAAGAATTCGCATTAGAAGGAGAAGAAAGAGCAAAATTAGCAAAAAATTTGATCATGAGTACAGCAAAACCATTAGGAGACAAGGGATTGTATAATTCATATTATGGTCTAACTGATTACAATTATACCTCACCTAGAAGACAAGGATCAGGCACGATGGACTTGTTAAGTGCAAGCATAACACCTGCGATAGTTGTAGATCCTTCAACAGGAGTCAGCAAAGTTGAATTAGGGGAAATCAGTTATTTGTCAAGTTTTGTAGTAAGAATTCAAAATTTTAGTGATAAAGACATTTCTTATAATTTGAAAGGAACAGTCCAGACTGATTTAGCAGATGCTGATTATAATTATTTAGAATCTCAAGGTGTATATATAGCTGATACCGTTGAAGAAAACGGGCCAAATGGTTATTGGACTGGAGAGTTTCCTATCGCATTCAGTCAAGATATAGTCAATGTTCCTGCGAATGGTCATAATGATGTGCTAGTTACTATCGATTTATCCAAAGCTGTAGACTGGTTCTACAATGTACCACTAGAGTATATATTCCCCAATGGGACATTTATAGAAGGATTTATTACATTTAACGATGTAGCAGATGAAAATCCGAGCTTAAGCATTCCGTACATGGGATTTTTTGGCGAATGGGATAAAGCACCTATATTAGATGACAGCATTTATGATATAGAAGGGAATCCATTTTATGGAGTGACAGCTTTAGCATGGTTAAACGAAATAGATGAAACTTATTATTTTCTTGGTTTTGATGCATTGGGAAATATTGATGAAAATAATATTTCATTCTCTCCAAATAACGATGGTGTATATGATACAGTAGTTCCAATATTGAGCTTTTTAAGAAATGCAAAAGACTTTGAGATAAATATTCTTGATGAAGAAATGAATGTAGTTCGTGAATTAGCAAAGCAGACTAATTTAAGGAAAAACTATTATGATGCAAGTGACCCATATTTTACATCCTATGGCGACTGGGGTTGGGATGGTACAATAAACAACAAATTATCAAAAGATGGACAGTATTATTATGAAATAAAAGCAAAAGTGGACTATCCAAATGCTGATTGGCAAGTTTATACTTTTCCAGTGAAACTGGACAACACAAAACCAGTAATAGAAGATGTAGTGTATGATGAAACTGAGAATAAACTTACTGTAACAGCAAATGACAATGGCAATCAGATATTCATTTATGAACTATATACAAAAGGCCAGCTGGTTAGCCAATCACTGGATGGAGTATTTGACTTAACAGACGTACCATATGGCATGAAGTCAGAGGTTTTAGTGGTTGATTTTGCAAACAACTACACAGTTAAATCATTAGAAAAGGTATTTAAAGGCGTAAATCCTCCAAAGAAAGATAAAGGCACTCCTCAAGAACCACAAGTGCCTGAAATGCCTGAAATTCCAGAAGAATTTAAATACGAAGAGCCTCTAATGCCAGTAGAGAATGACACAACTATACCAACAGTAATGGTTAAAACACCAGCTTTCTTTGACCTGTTGAAAAGCAATAAAGTAACTCTATCAGGATATGTTAAAGATGAATCCAATATTGATTATCTAAAAGTCCAAGGGAACCCTGTTAATTTAGTTTGGGATGAAGCACATAATCAATGGAATTTTAGTATAGAGCTATTGTTGAAAGATGGCTTCCACTCTATAAATGTTGAAGCGCTTGATGGTGCCGGCAACCTGATCAACTTCGCACACAAGATATTTATAGACACCACTGCTCCAACTATTGAATTGATTGAGGCTATTCCTAGTCAAACAAAGGCTGATACTATAACCATAAGAGCTAGAGTTAAAGATAATCTTCCAAGCTTAAAGGTTTATTTAAATCAAAACATACTCACAAACATATCTCCAGATTGGTCGTATTTTGATGAATTAGATTCAGCTGAGTATATTGTTGAATATGAACTTAAACTAAATAAAGGAAAAAACGATATAGTTATTGAAGCAGTGGATGATGCGGGGAATAAAACGATAAGAGAATATAAAATAAATAAGCATTAGATATTAAAACAAACCTCAGGGCTAACCTGAGGTTTGTTTTATAAAACTGATATTATGAAATTAATTAATCCTCCTAATATAATCAAAATAGCGCTGTTGACTTTAAACCTTGTCATCAGGATAAGACTTACCAAAAATATGGCTACAGTAACGGGATTAAAAAGGGAAGCAATCCCAAGATTTATGCTTACAAAAGCCATCATTACCAAAGAAGCAATATTCACGCCATCTAGTATGCTTGAAAAATACACTGAATTTCTTAGCGTTTGAATGTGGGGCTTTATTAAATAAACCACCACAAACGCAGGCAAGAAGATTCCTATAGTTGCCAATATTGCACCAGGGAAACTTCCCAACAAATACCCTATAAAAGTTGCAGTGGTAAAAACAGGACCTGGTGTGAATTGTCCTACAGCAACAGCATCAAGCAATTGTGTAGTTGTAAGCAAAGCCCTTTTTTCTACAAACTCGGACTCTAAGAAAGCCAACAATACATATCCGCTTCCATATAAGAATGCGCCGATTTTTAAAAATACAAAAAATATCATCGGCAAAGATATGCTAAACAGCTTGTCCTTTAGTCTTGTTCTGTTGTCATACAACATCATGAGAATCCCAATAGTTAATATTAGACCTATTTCAGCTAAACCAAGATAATAAAATAGCGCTGCGATCAATCCAAATACTATTTTCTTCCTGGAATCAACGACGGTTCTAAACAGTCTATAAAGAGCGGTTAAGATGATTGCCATGATTACGGGCTTTATTCCGTCTAATATTGCGCCAACTTGTGGTAGAGTCCCATAATTTACATAAAAAGTTGCAAATAACAACACTATAAGCATTGCAGGAAGTATAAAAGAAACCCCTGCATTTATAAGACCTAAAACACCTCCATGCTCATATCCAACCATTATTACCATTTCAGTGGAATTAGGTCCTGGAATCAAGTTAGTAGCCCCAAAGAAATCCATAAATTTTTCTCTATCAAGCCATTTTTTCTTAGTGACAGCTTCTTCCTCAAGCATGGCGATATGAGCTGCTGGTCCACCGAAAGCCAAGAAACCCAATTTGAGAAACGTTTTAGTTATATCTAACTGTCTTCTATTTTTTTCCTGCTTTGATAAAAGATCATATTCCTTATTTTCCATATATTCACCTCAATCAATATATACCAAAATTGCTGTGGCAATAACAAAATAATTCATAAAATCTATGTAAAATTTATTTTTAGTAACACATGTTACGCATATTTTTTTAAAAAAAGGGTATTATATAAGCATAAAGAATTAGGAGGGGTAATATGGATATGTTTTGTTTTCAATGTCAAGAAACATCAAAGGGAACTGGATGCACGAAAGTAGGAGTTTGTGGAAAGACCAGCGAAGTTGCAAACCTTCAAGACCTTATGATATATGCGTTAAAAGGGATTTCTCAATTAGCTACTAAGGCGGATGAAATAGGTTTAGAAATTGAAGGTCTCGATAGATTTATAGTAGATGGATTGTTTATGACAATAACAAATGCTAACTTTGATCGAGAAAGATTTTTAAAAAAGATTAGAGAAGCTCTATTGAAAAGAGAGGAAATCGAGAGAGCGCTTTTGGAAAAAGGCGTTGATTTAAGCAATTTATCGGATTATGCTAAATTTAGAGTAAATACTGATGAAGACATAATATACAAAGCAACTTCAGACGAAGTGGGCGTACTTAGCACAAAAGACGAAGATGTAAGATCTCTTAGAGAGTTAATAACTTATGGAGTTAAAGGCATGGCGGCATACTATGAGCATGCACACAATCTAGGTTTTGAAAATAAGGACATACCTAAATTCATGAGAAAAGCGTTGAGTATGATAACAGATGATAGTTTAACAGTAGACGATCTAGTGAAACTCACTTTAGAAACAGGAGAATATGGAGTTAAGACTATGGCTTTATTAGATGAAGCCAATACAACTACCTATGGGAACCCTGAAATAACAGAAGTAAATATAGGTGTGAGAAATAATCCGGCTATACTTGTATCAGGCCATGACTTAAAAGATTTAGAGGAATTGCTAATTCAAACTCAAGGAACTGGAGTAGATGTATATACTCATAGTGAAATGCTTCCAGCAAACTATTATCCCGCATTTAAAAAGTACGATAATTTTGTTGGGAATTACGGCAATGCTTGGTGGAAGCAAAATGAAGAATTTGAAAAATTCAATGGCCCTATACTATTTACTACAAACTGTATAACTCCACCTAAAGAATCATATAAGGACAGAGTATATACAACAGGCAGCTCTGGATATCCAGGATTTAAACATATTCCAGACAGAAAAGGTGGGAAGCCAAAAGATTTCAGTGAAATAATAGAACATGCAAAAAGACTTCCTGCACCTACTGAAATAGAAACAGGAAAAATAGTGGGTGGCTTTGCACATGCACAAGTATTCGCTCTTGCAGATAAAATCGTAGAAGCAGTCAAAAATGGAGATATTAAGAAATTCTTTGTAATGGCAGGTTGCGACGGTAGAATGAAAAGCAGAAACTACTACACTGATTTTGCGCAAGCACTTCCTAAAGACACAGTCATACTTACCGCAGGATGCGCTAAATACAGATACAACAAGTTAAACTTAGGCGATATAAATGGAATACCAAGAGTATTAGATGCAGGTCAATGCAATGACAGTTATTCATTAGCTCTTATAGCACTTAAGTTAAAGGAAATATTTGAACTAAACGATATTAATGAATTGCCTATTGCATACAATATCGCATGGTATGAACAAAAAGCTGTAATAGTGCTGCTCGCATTATTGAGTTTAGGTGTTAAAAACATTCACTTAGGACCAACCTTACCTGCATTTTTATCACCAAATGTAGCGAAAGTGCTAGTAGACAATTTTGGCATTGGCACAATAAAAGATGTAGAAAGCGACTTAGAATACTTTCTAGCTTAACAATAAAAGAACCGATAATTTGTATCGGTTCTTTAATTTATGTGGTTAACTTTATCCAGTATGGGCATATATTAAATGCATCTAAAATTTTAAGGAGGTAGGTTTATGTATAAAAGTAAAAGATTAATTGGATTGTTGTCCGCTTTAGCTCTTGTATTATCTATTTTTACATTTCCGGTTAGTTCAAATGCAGCAGGGGAAACAATAAAGATTACAGTACTGGGAACAACTGACTTACATGCGAACATATACAACTACTCATATGAAGATGGCAAGGATTTAGACAACCTAGGAATGACTAAAGTATATTCCGTAGTCAAACAAGTAAGGGAAGAAAATCCCAACACTTTGTTAATAGACAACGGTGACACAATTCAAGGCACTATTTTATCTGACGACTTATACAACAACGATTTAAGCTTAAAAAATCCAGTAATAGATGTAATGAATTTCATGGGATACGATGCTATGGTATTAGGAAACCACGAATTCAATTTTGGTTTAGAATTGATTTCTAAACTTAAAGATGAAGCGGAATTTCCCATTTTGGCTGCAAATGTTAAAAACAAAGCTGATTCCTCCAATTTTGCAACTCCTTATATAATAAAAGAAGTTGATGGAGTAAAAATCGGCATACTTGGTTTCACAAATCCAAACATTCCAAAGTGGGATGGGCCAAAAGTAACTAATTTAGAATTCTCAAAACCAGTTGATACAGCTGGAAAGTACATTGAAGAGATGAAACAGCAAGGTGTTGACATCATTATAGTTTCAACCCATACAGGATTGGAAGAAGAATACGCTTCTACTGGCGACGGCGCTATGGAATTGATCGAGAAATACCCTGAAATAGACGCTGTATTAACAGGACATGCCCATGTTACTCAAAACACACTAGTAAACGATACTTTAGTGGGAGCCGCAAAAAATGCCGGCGCTGAAGTAGTGAGATTCGATTTTGAAGTAAAGGAAGAAAATGGCGAGTTTGTAATAGTTGATAAGAATGTGAATGTGATAAGTGTTAAAGACTACAAGGCTGATGAAGAATTAATAAACTATGCCAAACCTTATCATGAAAGAACATTGGAATTTTTAAAAGAAGTCATTGGCACTGTAACTCAAGATTTCGCACCTCCATCAGAAATTCCTGGGATACCAGAGGCTCAAATTAGAGATACTGCAGTTATTGACTTAATAAACAATGTTCAATTGGAAGCTACAGGAGCTGATATTGCAGCTGCTGCGTTATTCAGCCAAAATTCCAATTTAAGAAAAGGCAATGTCACATACGCAAATATATTTGAGATATACAAGTATCCAAACACTTTGGTTGGAATAGAAATAACTGGCAAGGAATTAAAAGATTATATGGAATGGTCCGCTTCTTATTACAACACCTTTAAGCCTGGAGATATCAATATAAGTTTTAATCCAAACATAAGAGGTTATAATTACGACATGTTCCAAGGCGTGGACTATAAAGTGGATATAAGTAAACCAGTCGGTCAGAGGATTGTTGATTTAAAATTCAATGGCAAGACAGTAAAAGATACAGACAAATTTAAATTGGCAATAAATAATTACAGATATGGCGGACTTAAGAGCATGGGAATCATCAGTGGAGAACCATACTTTGAATCAGATCCAAAATCTTTGAGAAGCTATATTGCGGATTATATAAGAGAAAATTCTCCACTTGAACCTAAAGTAGACAATAACTGGGAGATAATCGGAGCTGATTTGAACCATCCTCTCAGACCTTATTTAATTGAAGAAATCAAAGCAGGCAGATTGTCACTGCCAGTATCGGAAGATGGAAGGAGCTTCAACTCAGCAGCTATAAATGCAGATGATATGATTAAAAAAGGATTGATACCTGATGAAGTATTAAAAGAATATGGAATTGAAGTAGAACCATACGAACCTGAAGAGCCACAAAATCCAACAGAACCAGAAGAACCACAACAACCTCAAAATGAAATTTATGTAGTTAAATCGGGAGATACACTTTACAAAATAGGTCAAAAAACAGGAGTGGACTGGAAAAAGATAGCTGAATTAAACGAATTGTCAAATCCAAATTTAATCTATCCAAATCAAAAGTTATTGATACCAACTTCGGCTGATGATACTGAAGTAGATGAAATAACTTATACTGTTAAATCAGGCGATACGCTTTCAGAGATTGCACTTAAATATGGTGTTGACTGGAAAGAATTAGCAAAATACAATAATTTAGCTAATCCAAACCTAATTTACCCAAATCAAAAGTTGATAATAAAAAAATAGCTACTCTTTAGTCAATTAAATGTTATAATACAAAATAGAGCCCCTAACGGGGTTTTATTTTGTATTACTTGGGTATATTATTAAAATAAATAATTTCAGGAGGAAAGATCATGACAGATTGGCTTTTAAAGAAAGTGCTAAAAGGTAACAACAACTATCAAGATCCTTTTGTAAGACAGAGAGTAGGTTATCTTGCGGGACTTGTAGGAGTGGTCATAAATGTTATGCTGTCGGTTATCAAGATAATCATTGGATTAATAATATCTTCGATAAGCGTACTAGCAGATGGTGTAAATAACCTTGCCGATTCAGCTTCTTCTATAACTACATTGATAGGTTTTAAAATATCAAATTCACCTGCTGACAAAGAGCATCCATATGGTCATGGCAGAGTAGAATACATAGCGGCATTGATTGTATCATTTATGGTCATATTGGTCGGACTTCAATTCACTACTTCTTCAATAGACAGAATCAGGAATCCTAAACCTGTTGAATTTGAAATCATTACATTTACTATACTGATTATTTCAATATTTTCGAAAGTATGGCTTTCTATATTCAACAAGAAATTGGGTGAAAAAATAAATTCGACTGGGTTAAAAGCTACCGCCGCTGATGCTTTAGGCGATGTACTCATCACAAGTGTGGTTGTATTGTCCATTGTGTTGTCCCAAGTCACTACATTTCCAATTGATGGAATTGTAGGTCTTATAGTTTCTTTCTTTATCATATACCAAGGCATTGGGCTTATAAAATACACAATAGGCCCATTAATTGGAGAAGCGCCTTCTCGTGAAATGGTTGAGAGCATATATGAAGATTTAAAAAAATATGATTACATTACTGGAGCTCATGATCTTTTGATCCATTCATATGGAGAAGGCAAATACATGGGTACAGTAGATGTTGAATTTCCCGGAGATATAGATGTAATAACAATACACAATGTAATTGACAAAGCAGAAAGAGAATTAGGAGAGAAGTACAATATTTCTCTAGTTATTCACATGGATCCGCTCGAAAAAGAGACTAAAGAAAGATATGAGCTGAGAAAAAATGTAAAAGACATAATCAAAAAAGACGATAGAGTCGAATCCATGCATGACTTTAGGGTCTTAGAAGATGAAAATGGAAAGTACATTGAACTACATGTGGTTATTAATGGAGAAAAAGTTGACAAGGAAGAAATAGCTGAAAAGATCAAAGAGGAAATTGAAAAAAGTATAGAAACTGTATCAAATGGTCTTAGGGCCAAAGTTATAATAGATGTTGACTTTGATGGAACGAGGGGATAATTTTGACAGAAACAAATCTAGTAAAAAGATTTGCAGAATATATAAGATCAGGTGAAAAAGAAGAGAATGATTTAAAACTAGGACTGGAAATAGAACATTTTGTGGTATATAAAGATGATTTGAGAACAGTCTCATACTATGGAGAAGATGGTGTAGAATCGAGCCTGGAAGAATTCTCTAAAAATGCCAAAAATATCGTTAAAGAAAATGGACATATAATAGAAGTGGATAAAGACGATTATTATATCACATTGGAGCCTGGGAGCCAGCTTGAGATAAGTATTGAAAAGAACAATTCTATTATGAGAATTGAACAAATTTATAAAGACTTTGTAAATGAGTTTTTGCCAATTCTCACAGAGAAAAATCAAACTTTAATAAACTTAGGATATCATCCTGTCACAAGGATAGATGAAATAAAGTTAATTCCCAAGGAAAGATACAATATAATGTATGATTATTTCAACTCAAAGGGAAAGTACGCACACAATATGATGAAAGGCACAGCGGCAACTCAAGTTTCTATAGATTATACAGATGAAGCTGACTATGCTAAAAAAATGAGAGTTAGCAATGCGCTCTCACCGATATTGTTTGCAATCTTTGAAAATGCATTTATATTTGAAGGAAAGCCAACGGAAAACCACTGTACTCGCGCTTTGATTTGGGAAAATTGCGATGATGATAGGACGGGCATTGTAGTTGGAAGTCTAGATGACGACTTTAAGTATCAAGATTATGCAAATTACATTTTAAATAGACCTCCCATATTTACAGTAAGAAATGGAGAAATCATAAAGACTTTAGATAAAAAGACGCTTGAGATAATAGATGAAGACAACTTGACATATGATGAAATAAAGCATATTTTTAGCATGTTTTTTCCTGATGTGAGAACGAAAACCTATATCGAGATAAGAATGATGGATTCAGTGCCGTTTGAGCTTGCTCTAAGCACTTTGGCATTGATAGAAGGATTGTTCTACAATCAGAGAAACTTAGACTACCTATATGAAAAACTTAAAAAAATCAGCTTGAAAGAAGTGGAAAAAGCCAAAGAAGAGATCATAAAAAATGGCCTTTTCAGCACATATGGCGAATACAAAATCATAGATATAGCGAAAGGATTATTGAAGTTAGCCTATGATGGACTTGACGAAAGCGAAAGAATATATTTAGAGCCACTTAATAATTTGTGTTATAATGAGCTTAATCCATATGAGAAGACAAAAAGGCTTTATGAAAATTCAAATAAATTAGACGCTTTAAGGTGGGCTATAGTAAAGGGTGACGCAGTATGACTGGAGAAGATATAAACAAGAGTTTTATCGAAATGGTATGTAGAGATAAGGATTCTTATGAAAAGGATTACCATTTGACAGCTGAAAGAGTTAGGAATTCGTCAGCAATATACAAGGGTAAACCCGTTCCTTTCACTTACAATCCTATGTTCTATTCAGAATCAGAAGAAGTGGAAATAAAAAAAATCATGGAATACATGATGCAAATTTGCGATAAAGTAACTGACGAATACATCAAAAATGCTGAATTTAGAAAGAGATTTTTATTTCCAAAAGAGATTGAAGAGCTTATTCTTTTAGAAAACCCCTATGGTGTAAATATTCCCATAGCTAGATTTGACATGTTTTACAAAGATGAGGACAATTTCAAATTCTGCGAGTTAAACACAGATGGCTCATCGGCTATGAACGAAGACAACACTATAGGCAGAATATTGCTCGAATCAAAAGCCATGAAAGACTTTAAAAATGGGTATGAATTGATAAATAGGGAATTGATAGACAAGTGGGTAGATGAGAGCTTAAAATTATATGAGAAATCCAAATTTAGAGAAGGAAATCCAAATGTGGCAATAGTCGATTTTAAAGAGAGTGCCACAACTTATGAATTCATAGAGTTTAAAAAAGCCTATGAAAGACGCGGATTAAAAGCTTTCATAGTAGACCCAAGGGATTTAGTATATTGTGATAATAAACTATACTACGAAAACACGAGAATAGATTTAATATACAGGAGAATTGTCACATTTGAATTGATTGAAAAATTCAATGAGGCAGAGGAATTTATAAAGGCATATCGAGATGGAAATGTGGTAACGATAGGCTCGTTAAGAAGCCAAGTCGCGCACAATAAGATATTTTTCAAGGTCTTGCATGACGCGGACATGAAATTTTTGTTGAATGAAACTGAAATGGAATTTATTAAAAAACATATACCTTATACTGACATATTTGGTGGAGATGAGGATGTGTTTAAAGAAGTGCTAGCAAATAAAGACAAGTACGTCATAAAGCCAATGGATATGAATGCTTCGCAGGGCGTAAGCATAGGAAGGGATCTAGACGAATTGTCTTGGGGAAAAAATTTAGAAAAAGCTTTTGATAAAAATTATATCTACCAGGAATTTGTAGAACCTTACGAAAGAGAATTCTTAGTCTATGAAAGTGGATTGAAAAGTAAAACTTTAAAGTATTTAGTTGGTGTTTTTTTATACAATAGAAAATATGCAGGAATGTATACAAGAGTAAGCGAGAATAATTTAATTTCAGGCGTAAAAGACTATTACACCGCCGCGAATGTAATTGCAAAAAAAGTCAGGTGATTAGAATGAAACAGATATTGAAAAATGATTGGCAGAATTTATTAGAGGAAGAGTTTGAAAAAGATTATTATATTAAACTGAGAAAAATCTTAATAGAAGAATACCGCAATTACACAGTATACCCTGATATGTACAGCATTTTCAACGCACTACACTATACAGCCTACAAAGACGTCAAAGTTGTCATTTTAGGGCAAGACCCATATCATGGAGAAAATCAAGCTCACGGATTGAGCTTTAGCGTTAAAAAAGGAGTACCCATACCTCCATCGCTGATGAACATATATAAAGAACTTAAATCTGATTTAGGATATGAGATACCCAATCATGGAAACCTTGAAAAATGGGCAAGAGAAGGAGTTCTTTTATTAAACACTGTTTTAACTGTGCGAAAGGGGCAGCCTAATTCGCATAAAGGACTGGGCTGGGAAATATTCACAGATAGGGTCATTCAAATTATAAATGATAAGCAAACTCCTGTCGTGTTTTTACTCTGGGGCAACAATGCCATATCAAAACAGAGCCTGATTACAAATAAAAATCACTTGATTATAAAATCGCCTCACCCAAGTCCTTTTTCAGCAGCAAGAGGATTCTTTGGATCAAGACCTTTTTCAAAGACAAATGATTTTTTAATGAAGAATGGGCTAGAACCCATAGACTGGGAAATAGAGGATATATAGAACATTTAGGAGGAACAAATGATAAATTTTGCAATAAGAGAAGAAAAAATATTAATTGACCAAATTCCAGCACTTGTACTTAAACCAGAATCAATAAGAAACGACATTCCGACGATAATCTTTTATCATGGATTTGCTTCAAGCAAAGATAATCAAAGATTTAGAGCGCAAATTTTAGCATCCCTAGGTTATCAAGTGATAGTACCCGACTGTCTATATCATGGCGATAGAGGAAAGATAGATTATGAAAAGGAAGTTTACGAAGGGGTTTTTTGGAGAATAGTTTTGAATAACATTGAAGAATATGACATCATTAAAGAATATTCAATAGATAAATTGGGTGCAGATCCGAACAGAATGGCGGTCATGGGGCATTCAATGGGAGGATTTACATCAAGTGGAATATTTGCAAAAGATAGAGAGCTAAAAACAGCTATAATTGTAAACGGCTCTTGCAATTACTCTGAAAGCAATCAAATGTTTAAAAAAGCTCTACATATTGAAGACGATGAGAAATTTGCAGAAGTAGAACGGGATATAGAAAAAAACGATCCAGCTAGAAATATAGAAAACCTTTTGGATAGGCCTCTCCTTTTGCTGCATGGAGAAGCAGATAGCGTAGTGGACATAAATCCTCAAAGAAAATTTTATGAAAAAGCAAAAGAGCTATACAAAAATAAAGAGCTAATAGAATTTATAAGTTACCCTAGGCTTAATCATCACTTCACAGTTAATATGCTCGAGAAATCAGCAGAATGGCTAGAATTATTTATATAATAAACTTGTAAAATAAAAATAAATGCAACGCTAAAAAAAGAGGAATGAGAATTGTAAACTTCCTCTTTTTTGTTTTATGAGAAAAATGTTTCATTCCCAAAATTCCACCTAATGAACCGCCAACAAAGCCCACAAATAAAAGCCTATTTTCACTAACTCTCCATTTGTTTGTTTTTGATAGTTTCTTATCTTTGCCAAATAGATAAAAAGCATATATATTTACAGCGATGATATAGATCAATAAAGCATAAAAATAATTTGACAAATTGTTCACACTCCACAGAATTTTATAAAAATTTAATCAATTGTTGTTTTTTTACATTGACAAGTATCAAAATTTATTATAGTGTAAATTTAAAATATTAGCAAATTTAGGTGGGTGCAATGGAATATAAATTTGATCTAGACAAAAATGAAATTTCAGTAAAAGAATTCAAAGCTTTTCTATCGGAAATCAAAAAGAACAATGGTGCTCTTATGCCAGCTTTACAAAGAGCTCAAGAACTTTTCAACTATCTTCCAAAGGAAGTTTTAAAAATAATTAGCGACGAGTTGAATATACCTCTGGCAGAGATTTACGGAGTGGCAACTTTTTATTCTCAATTCTCGTTTATACCGAAGGGTGAAAACCAAATAAATGTATGCCTAGGCACCGCTTGCTATGTAAAAGGAGCACAGGCTATATTGGAGGAATTCGAAAAGGAGCTAGGCATAAAACAGGGAGAAACCACGAGCGATTTAAAATTTTCAATTGGACAGGCTAGGTGCTTGGGAGATTGTTCAAAGGCACCTGTGGTGATGATTAATTCAGACATATTCCCTTTGGTAAAAAAGAAAGATGTCAAGAAAATACTCGATGATTATAGATAGAGGTGTGTCATGTATAGAGATAGACTTGTCAAAATTAGAGATGAGAAAAAGCCTGAGATTGTAGAGAAATTGCTTAGAGATGATGTTGTTGAATTAAGAGGAGAAAGAGTTGTTTTAAAGGGAGATTACTACAAAAATCAACTGCGCATAGCCCTTAGAAATTGCGACATTATAAATCCCTTCGACATTGAGGAATACATAGCGTTTGACGGCTATTTCTCTTTATACAAAGCTTTGAGCAGCCTTTCCCAAAGTGAAGTTGTTGAAACAATGAAAAATTCACTGCTTCGAGGTAGAGGAGGAGCAGGATTTCCAACAGGGAAGAAATGGGAGGAGGCTTTTTCATTTGATGCAGATCAAAAATACATAATTTGCAATGCTGACGAGGGAGATCCCGGCGCTTTTATGGATAGGTCGATTTTGGAAAAAGATCCGCACAGCGTATTGGAAGGCATGGCTATAGGAGGCTATGCAATAGGAGCAAACAAGGGCTTTATATACGTAAGAGCTGAGTATCCTCAAGCAGTAAAAACTTTAAAACACGCTATAGCTCAAGCTAAAGAAAAGGGCCTTTTAGGCGAAGATATATTTGGAATGGGATTTAATTTTGACATTGAATTGAGGCTTGGTTCAGGCGCGTTTGTATGTGGAGAGGGCACTGCGCTTATAGAGTCGATTGAAGGCCATAGAGGTATGCCTAGACCTAAATTGCAGAGGACTGCACATGTGGGGTTGTGGGGGAAGCCTACGATAATAAACAATGTTGAAACTTTTGCAAACGTCCCGCCAATCATATTGAATGGCGCTGATTGGTTTAGAAGCATAGGAACAGAAAAATCCACTGGCACAAAAGTGTTTTCTCTAGTAGGCAAAATAGAAAATGCAGGATTGGTTGAAGTGCCTATGGGTACTAAATTGAGAGACATAGTGTTTGATATAGGCGGAGGATGTCAGAACAACAAAGAGTACAAAGCTGTTCAGACTGGCGGACCATCAGGAGGCTGTATACCTAAAGAGTATTTAGACGTTGCGGTTGATTTTGAATCATTAGCTAGCATTGGGTCTATCATGGGATCTGGCGGTATGGTTGTAATGGATGAAAGCACCTGCATGATAGACATAGCCAAATACTTTTTGGAGTTTAGCGTAGATGAATCATGCGGAAAGTGCATTCCTTGTAGAGAGGGAACTCGAAGAATGTATGAAATATTAGAGCTCATAACTGAAGGAAAAGCTGATATGGAAGATTTAGAAGAACTAGAAAGGCTTGCGCATGTGGTGAGCGATACATCTTTATGCGGGCTTGGGCAAACAGCTCCAAATCCAGTTATAACTACTTTAAAATACTACAAGGACGAATATCTTGCACATATAGTTGATAAAAAGTGTCCTGCAAAGAGCTGCAAAGCATTGATAACTTATAGGATATCAGATAGATGCATAGGCTGCACTATATGCAAGAAAAATTGCCCAGTAGACGCAATCCAAGGTGAGCTCAAAGCTAAACACAGCATAGATATTGAAAAATGTATAAAATGCGGAAGCTGCTATGAGGTTTGCCCTGTAAAACCCATAAAAGCTGTAGAGATTTACTAGGAGGAAATCATGAAAACTGTAAAACTTACTATAGATAATAAAGAAATTGAGGTCGACAGTTCTCTCACAGTGATACAAGCAGCTGAATTGGCTGGAATAGACATTCCCAAGCTCTGCTATGATGAAAGGCTAGATATTTTTGGCGCCTGTAGAATGTGCATAGTAGAAATTGAAGGAAATAGAAAACTTCAGACAGCTTGCTCTACAAAAGTAAGAGAGGGAATGGTCGTACATACTAAAACTGATAGAGTTATAGAAGCCAGAAAAGATATATTGGGGCTACTACTTGACAATCACCCAAATGACTGCCTGATTTGTGAAAAGGCAGGAAGCTGTCTACTTCAAGATTATGCTTATGAATACGGTGTAAAGTTTAGAACTCACTCTGGGAAAACAAGGGATCCATACATTGACGATACAAACCCCTTTTACATATACGATGCCCAAAAATGCATTTTATGTGGGCTGTGCGTAAGAGTTTGTTCAAGACTTCAAGTTACAGGCGCAATAGACTTTGTAAATCGTGGGTTTGATACTATAATCGGCACTCCATTCAATGATGGGTTGATCAACTCAAACTGCGTATCATGTGGCAATTGCGTTTCAGCATGTCCCACTGGAGCACTGATGCCAAAATCTAAAGAGAAGTTTAGAGCGTGGGAAGTAAAAAAAGTTAAAACTACTTGCGCATTTTGTGGCGTAGGCTGCCAGATCAATCTGCTCGTCAAAGACGATAAAGTAGTGGGGGTAGAACCTGTCAAAGACGCTGTGAATGAGGGATTATTATGCGTTAAAGGCAAGTTTTCATTTAACTTCATAAATCACCCCGATAGGTTAAATACACCATTGTTAAAAGAAGATGGAGTATTTAAAGAAATATCATGGGATAGGGCATATGAGATAATCAAAGAAAAAGTAGATAAATACATGGAAGAAAATGGGCCTGATTCTTTCGCAGGACTTAGTTCAGCAAGATGTACAAATGAAGAGAATTACCTATTTCAGAAGCTTTTCAGAGCAGTATTAAAGACGAACAATATAGACCACTGCGCAAGGCTCTGACATTCTTCAACAGTTGCAGGGCTTGCAACTACACTCGGAACAGGCGCGATGACTAATAGCATCGCAGAGATAAAGAACAACGACACAATATTTGTGATAGGTTCAAATACTACTGAAACACATCCTGTCATAGGCGCTTTTATAAAACAAGCAGTTAAAAAGGGAGCAAAATTGATTGTCGCAGATCCAAGGGAGATTGAGCTTTCAAGATTCGCAGACGTTCATCTACAGCTTAAACCTGGCACAAATATCGCCCTCATAAACGGCATGATGAATGTGATAATTGAAAATAAACTCTATGACGAAGAATATATAAATAAGAATTGCGAGAACTTTGAAGAATTGGCAAGGCTTGTCAAAAATTACCCACCTGAGAGAAGTGCCGAGATTTGTGGAGTGGATAAGGACTTGATCATAAAGGCTGCTTTGATCTATGCTAACTCTCCAAATGCAGGGATTTACTATACTATGGGGGTTACTCAACATTCTACTGGAACACATGCAGTTATGAGCTTGTCAAATTTAGCGCTTTTATGTGGAAATATTGGCAAAGAAAATGCTGGAATAAACCCATTGAGAGGGCAGAACAATGTTCAGGGCGCAAGCGACATGGGGGCAACACCTGCAGATTTGACGGGATATCAGAAGATTTTTCATAGAGAAAGTCTCGAAAAATTTGAAAGAGCATGGAGCACAAAACTTTCTGACAGAGTCGGGGCAACCATCACAGAGATGTTCAAGCTTATAGAGGAAGAAAAAATCAAATTTTTATACATCATGGGAGAAAATCCGGTTGTATCTGACCCTGACACAAATCATGTGATCAGTGCGCTAAAAAAAGTTGACTTTTTGATAGTTCAAGATATATTTTTTACTGAAACTTGCGAATATGCAGATTTAGTGCTGCCAGCGGTTTCTTTTGCACAGAAAGACGGCACTTTTACTAATACTGAAAGAAGAGTTCAAAGGGTGAGAAAAGCGGTAAAAGAAAATGGATTAGCAAAGCCGGATTGGCAGATAATCATGGAGATAATGAACACTTTGGGCTATGAAAAGAAATACACTGAACCAAAGGAAATCATGAAAGAAATAAGTTCGCTAACTCCTCAATACAGTGGAATCAACTATGAAAAGATAGATGCAAATGGCATACAATGGCCATGCAAAGACAAAGACGACACAGGAACTAAATTCTTGCACAAAGATAAAATTTCTAGAGGCAAGGGTCTATTCATGCCTGTCGAATACGTGAAAAGCAGAGAAACTCCAGATGACGAGTATCCATTCATCTTGACCACAGGCAGAATTCTTTATCACTATCACACCAGAACTATGACTGGGAGAGAAGAAGGACTAAATGAGATAGCAGGAAGTTCATATATAGAAATAAACGATGAAACTGCCAACAGATTGTCTATACAAAACGGGGATAAAGTAAGAGTTAAATCGAGAAGAGGCGAGATCATAACGAGGGCAAAAGTAGTGAATACGATAGATAGAGATGTCTTGTTTATGCCATTTCATTTTACAGATGGGCAAGCTAATTACTTGACGAATACTTTTGTTGATGAGATAGCAAAGATACCGGAATTGAAAGTATCTGCGGTAAGCATAGAAAAGTTGAAGGAGGAGGACCATGTTTAAAGTAGGGATTTTGACAGCCAGCGACAAAGGCTCAAAAGGCTTGAGAGAAGATTTGTCGGGAAAACTGATTAAGGAAATCATAGAGAAAAATGGTTTCGAAGTAGTGAGGACTGTTATTGTCCAAGATGACAAGGAAGACATTAAAACCGAACTCATTTACATGGCGGATGAACTCAAAGTGGAATTGATATTAACCACAGGCGGCACTGGATTTAGCAAAAGAGATGTAACACCTGAAGCCACTTTAGAAGTAGTGGATAGACTGGCTTTGGGAATCAGCTATGCTATTTTAAATAAAAGCCTTGAAAAAACACCTCATGCAATGCTTTCCAGAGCTGTAAGCGGAATTAGAAATGACACATTGATCATAAATCTTCCTGGAAGCCCGAGAGCTGTTGAAGAGTCGCTGGAAGTGATCTTAGAAGCTTTGCCACATGGATTGGAGATTTTGACGGGAAGGGCGAGTGAATGTGCAAGGGAATGAGATTGATTTATTTAAAACTGCGATAATACTTGCAGGTGGTAAAAGCATGAGGATGGGGTTTGACAAGCAATTTTTAAAATTAGAAGATAAATCGAATATTGACCTGCTCATAGAAAAATTATCACCTATATTTGATGATTTTTTAATAGTTACAAACAAACCAAATGAATATGACAAAGAATATATAAGAGTTGTAAGCGATGAGATAAAAGATAAAGGCCCTCTTTCAGGTATTCACATTGGACTAAAAGAATCCAAATCCAAATACTCATATCTTATAGCTTGTGATATGCCAATAGTGAATTTAGATTACATTCGCTATATGATGGATTTAATTAAGAGAAAGCAGAGCTATGCCGTGGTTACAAAAGCTAGAATAGGCATAGAACCATTCAACGGATTCTATTCTAAAGATTTGATAAAACCAATAGAAACGTATCTCAAGGGAAATAAAAGGGATATAAAGACTCTGCTTGAAACAGTGGACACCACGTATATATCCTATAAAAAAGCATTGAGAATGAGTCCTGATTGGAGTATGTTTTTAAACTTAAACACAAAAGAGGATTTGAAAATATATGAGAGTTTCAGAGTTTGATGATTTAACTACAAAAAGAGAAGTCGAAATAATTAAGATAAAAGACAATTTAACTTCTTTAGAGAATGACTTTGTAGCTGTTGAAAAGCCTTTCACTATTTTTGTCAATGACATAGAAATTGCCACATTGATGATTAGTCCAGATTTCCTCTATGAATTGACAGTTGGATTTTTGATTTCAGAAGGCATTATAAATACAATCGATGAGATAATAGACATAAAAATATACGAGAGAACTCTTGAGGCGAGAGCGACTACTTATGAAGATAAAACATTAAAACAATCTCTATTGAACAAGAGATTGATAAGTTCAGGCTGTGGAAATGCACCTATATTTCACAATGTAATTGATTCTATAAAGAGCAAAAAAATCAATAATGATTTTTCAATTAAAGCTTCTGACATATTTCTGCTCATGGATAAATTCAACAAGAGCTCCAAGCTGTTTATTGAAACAGGGGGTGTGCATTCTGCGGGTTTGGCAAACGCACAAGACATATTGTATTTTTATGAAGACATCGGCAGGCACAATGCAATAGACAAAGTGCTCGGCAGAGCAGATTTAGACAAAGTCGATTATAGCGACAAAATCCTCCTTACATCCGGCAGAATATCTCATGAATTGATCGCAAAGACTTCAAAAAGAGCAATACCTGTGGTAGTTTCCCATTCTGCTCCAACATCATATGCAATAGAATTGGCTAGAGCTTTGAACATCACATTAGTAGGATTCGTGAGGGGTAAAAGATTAAATGTGTACACAAATTTTGACAAGATAATACAATAATTATTGATTGTTTTCTAAATCAACAACAGTGTAGGATTGAGTGTAAGTGTCGATTAAGAGGAGCTTATGTCTGAGAATTTCTCCTCTTTTAATCAATATCTTTAAAACTTCGCTTACTTCTACAGCCGCTACCAAAGCAGGTGTGAAAGAAGGGTTGCCTAACTTGTTTTCTACACTTTCGGCTCTTTTGTAGATTAGATTTAAAGTATTGTCATTTGGCATAATAGTTGAAACTTGTCCATACCAGCCAGATATAGCACCATGTACCATAGGAATATTTAACTCTCTTGCAAAATCTTGAATTAAAAACCTCGTCTTTATGTCATCAACTGCATCGACAATCACATCATGACCTTTTAAGATATCTTGGTAATTATCTTCTGTGATATTTGTACTAACGCTATTTACTTTGACTAAAGGATTGATTTTGCTTACTCTGAGTTTAGCTGCTAGAGCTTTATTTTGACCTAAATTACTCACAGTTGAAAATAGTTGCCTGTTTAAGTTAGTGGCTTCGAATATATCACCATCTACTGCACTTATTGTACCTATGCCAAGGCGAGCGAGCATTTCTATTACATAACCGCCTAAACCACCGCAACCGATTACACAGACTTTATATTTACCCAAGCTTTCATTCTCTTCCAGTGAAAGCATATTCATATTCCTAAGGTATCTTTCCATAATTACACTCCTAATTAGATTATAGTATAAGCTCATCAATTGATGAGCTTATACTTGATTTTTTAACCTCCACCAAGAGGTGTTAGCACAATAACTTGAGAGTTGTCCTCCAATATCGTGTCTTCATCTGCGTATACATTGTTCACTATAAAAGACGCATTAGCTATGATTGGCTTTATATCAATTGAAGATGCATCCTTGAGGGCATTTTTAAGAGTTTTCACAGTTGCGCCTTCTTCTAATTCCAATACATCAGGCATTCCATCATGGACAACGCCCATATATTTTAGTTTTACTATCATCTATTTATCTTCTCCGTAAATATCTTTTATCACTTCATCTAAATATCCAAGTCTTTTTAAGACAGCTTTATCTGGCAAACCAGTATCAAAATCGATTCCAGCTTCCTTAAAGAAATTTTGACCTAACTTTTCTACATCTACAGTATATCCCTTTAATGGCCCAGCTTCAAGTGGAGGATCTCCAATTGCTCTCTTTGTTAGAGTCATATCCTTTGGTTTTATACCTTCTCTTAAATTAAATGCATATCTCATCATAAATATTCTAAGTCCTGCATTAAATGCTGCTTGCTGATCAAAGTTCATACCTGTTATAGCAGCAATGTACTCATAAACTGTCTCTGGTGGTGCGCAAAGTGTGCTGAAATAGCACATGCTAGATGCATTTAATACCTCTGTAAAAACTGTCATACTTAAATCCATTGGACCAGTGCCTTCAAAGATGAAATTTTCTTCACTAATTGGTGCTAGCATTTGAGCTCCACCAATGCCGCCTTTTACGTGTCTACCAGGAGTTGGGTCGTATTTATATGTTCTAGCTAAACCGGGAGAATGCCGTGGGTCATGCATTGGGAGTTCAATACCAGAAGCGGTTTGTAAATATTCTTTGCCTTTATTCCAGTAATTTGCAGCATATGCAGAACCTTGAGCTAAGATCGCACCGCAACCATCACCATTAGCCATTTTCTCCATTATTTTTACTATTGCCTCTCCATTTCCCCATGTCAATTCAATGCCATCTAAGTCCTCTTTTGATAGTATACCTCTTTCATAGCATTCCATTGCCCATGCTATAGTCATACCGGCTGAAATTGTGTCAAAACCATATCTGTTGCAGATTTCATTGCATTTTAACATTGCGTCAGGTTCTCCACAGAGCATAGTGCTTCCAAACGCAGCAGCAGTTTCGTATTCAGGTCTTTCGGTTGGCCCTAATGGCCATCTTCCATCGTTGACTTCGTATTCTGCGCCACAACCAAGTGGGCAACTAGCACAGTTGTATTTCTTTGTCTTGTATCTATCGAGCGCGATTGAACCTAATTTTTCTGCCTTTTCTTCTCCAAAGTCAATCACACCTACACCAGCCCAGTTTTTAACAGGAGAATCTCCGTTTAGTGCTGAAGCAGGAGTACCTACACCTGTTCCATAAGTGCCAAATGCTTGAGCCATTTGACTGTTTTTCATTGCCTCAGTTACTTTTTTGTTGATTTCCAATACTTTATCTGGGTGAGCTACTGGGATATCTTTAGTTCCTCTTACTGCTATAGCCTTCAATTTTTTAGAACCCATTATTGGACCAGTTCCACCTCTAGCTGGAGCACGATGCCCATCGTTTATAGGACATGAAATCAATGAAACTCTCTCTCCTGCAGGACCAATAGCAGTAACTCTTAATTTTGGTTCATTTGTCTCTTCTTTTAGCGCTTCCCACACTTTTTTAGTATCCATACCCCAAAGATGAGAGGCATCTCTTATTTCTACTTTTCCATCGTTGATGTAAATATACACTGGTTTTGGAGATATTCCCTTGACGAATAAAGCATCATATCCTGCTTTCTTTAATTCGGGACCAAAGAAACCACCTGAATTTGCATCATTCCACCCACCAGTTATAGGGGATTTATTTACGACAGTATATCTGCCTCCAAACCAAGCTTTTGTAGCACTTGCAGGCCCGGTTATAAACCCTATCACACTGTCTGGGCCGAGTGGATCTGTACCGGGCTTCATCATATCGTAAAGAATTTTAGCGCCAAAACCATAGCCTCCGATGAAGTTTTCAGCAAGTTCTTTTGGAGTCTCTCTTTCTTCAATCTCTCCAGTAGATAAGTCGATAAATAACATTTTTCCTGCATATCCATAGAGCATTTTCATCTCTCCTTTCAGGTTTAAAAACTATAATTGGTCACGCCTAATCTGTTAACTTTATTATATTACTACTATAGAACTTTACCAAGTATTATTTAGGCTTGCCTAAAATTAAACAATAAAAAAGAGCAAGGTCATTCCCTTGCCCACTTACAATTCTCTTTTAAATGAGATATTACTTCCTCAATTTTTATAGCGTTTGCAATTTTTTTAGCTTCTTCATTGATTTCTTTTATTTGAGCTTCATCAACTTTTAGCATTGTAAACAAGAGCTTATTTACAGTAGTTGCTAACTTTTCATAAGTCATTTTGATTTTGCCTTCCCTTATGCTTAGAAGTAGTTCAGACTCTGCTCCAACTGCAACAGTTAAAGCTAATAACATCTGATATCTTGTGATTGAAAGGTTATCATATTCGATAATTTTGTAATAAGAATCTATATATTTTTCGGTTTTCACTTTTGTCAATTCTCTACTTGACATCATCTCTGTTAAGAAATTCAAGCTCTCATCAGTTGATGTCATAGTCTTATAAAAGAGTATATTTAAGAGTGCTAGATAAGTGTAGCCTTTTACTTCATCTTTATAATTTTTTTCAACATAGTTATATAATGCATCTAAAACATCTTCATACATTTCTATGACGATATCCTCTTTTTGATTGTAATAATAATGTAAAAGACCTTTATTTATTTGTGACGTAGTTGCAATCTCTCTAGTAGTGGTATTCTTAAAACCCTTTTCTTTAAATAATCTGTATGAATTTTTTAATATATTATCTCTTTGTATTGCAGCACGATCCATTTCAACCACCACCATATTGAATTACTATCTATTTTAGTATAAACAATTTTAATAAAACTGTCTATTTGTATATTGGATAAGATAGTGTCAATTAATCATTTCCTAACAGTAATTTACAATATCAATTATTTACAAAAGATTGACAAGCCTAATATAATGTGATATTCCTATATTAAGATTTTTACTGAAAATTCTAATAAATCTATTTCGATAAAAATCTATTAGGGGAATATGGCTATTGTTGAATTTGTAGATGAACATAAGGAGGTTTTTATGAAAAGAGTATTTGGATTTGGTACGTTTACTAATAGAACTATATGTTCAGCTTTGCTTGTATTAAGTTTTGTACTTTTATATACATTCATATATTTAGGAAGCTATAGCATTGACCAAAACGGAAGCCAACTTTCTATGGATATATATATTTTTTATACGAAATACTTATTACCTATTGTTATTCTAGTATGGGTGAAATTCGTTTGTGAATTATTTTATAAATTGTTAGAAAAAGAATAGACTCTTTAATGATTGGAATTTAAATGTTTTGAGTGATAAATCTAATTTATAAACATTTAGATAAATCATGATATTCCCCTATTTTTTAATTTAAGCATCTGAAATTACTACCGTAAGAATAATAACCATCCTTTTAAGATATAGTATTAATATCTTAAAGGATGGTTATCTTTCTATCAATCTCAAAGCTTGACATTAGCTAATTTAGAGTGATACTATAAATATAAGAATGGAGAGAATAGTATGAAAAGTAGAAAAACTTTTTTCTTGATTTTATTGTCATTGATTCTTGTTTTAAGTGCTTGTACTTCAACACCGGCAGAAGAAAATACAGCGAGAACAATACTGAAAATGAGACGACGACTCCTGCTGGTAGCATTATCTTAGCTACAACAACTAGCACACAGGACACAGGATTATTAGATTATTTACTTCCATTGTTTACAGAGGAGACAAATATCGAGGTCAAAACAATTGCGGTTGGCTCTGGTAAGGCAATTCAAATGGCTAGAGATGGAGAAGCAGATGTGCTATTAGTCCATGCAAAACCAGATGAATTACAACTCGTGGAAGAAGGTTTTGCGACTGAAAGAAGAGATGTAATGTACAATGACTTCATCTTAGTAGGTCCAGCTGATGGCAAATTGCAAAAAGGAAAAGATATTTTAACAGCTTTAAAGGAAATAAGTGATGACAAGTTGACTTTTGTATCTAGAGACGATGACTCAGGCACACATAAAAAAGAATTAGCTCTTTGGAAGCTAGTTGGGGTAGAACCAACTGGAGAATGGTACATTGAAACTGGCAGTGGTATGGGAGATACACTTAAAGTAGCTGATGAAAAGAGAGCCTACACTATTGCGGATAGAGGGACTTATTTGAGTTTAAAAGACACGTTGGATTTAGACATTATCGTCGAAGGTGACGAGAACTTATTCAACCAATATGGCGTGTTACCAGTCAATCCTGAGAAGTTTGAGACAATTAACTATGATGGAGCAGTTAAATTTATGGAGTGGATAACTAGAGATGACATTCAAAAGCTAATCGGAGAATATGGCGTAGAAGAATACGGTCAACCATTGTTTATTCCTAATTATAAATAGCAAATAAATGCTAAGAGGTGTAATATGAATTATATTTGGGATGGTTTTATAAAGGCAATAGAACTATTGATTGGTTTCGACAAAGAGATTTATGAGATAATTGGGCTTTCGCTCTTTGTTTCAACAACTGCGACATTGATTGCCTCGTTCATATTTGCACCTTTAGGCTGTTATTTTGGAATAAAAGAATTTAAATACAAGAGAGGCTTTTCTAGATTAGTTTACAACTTTATGAGCATTCCATCAGTAATAGTGGGGTTAGTAGTTGCTCTTTTATTCACGAGAAATGGTCCTTTGGGTTTTTTTGGCATAATGTACACTCCAAAAGCCATGATATTGGCACAGTCACTTCTAGTGGTGCCATTGATATTTGGGCTTACATATAATCTAGCGATGCACAGAGGAATAGAATACAAAAAAGTTGTCAAGACATTAGGTGGAGGGGATTTTCACTCCACCATTCTTATAATTAGAGAACTAAATTCAGACATAATAGCAAATATTGCGACTGCATTCTCAAGGGCAATATCTGAAGTTGGTGCTGTCATGATTGTCGGGGGAAATATAAAAGGGCAAACTAGAGTAATGACTACCACGATATCGATGATGAATTCAAGAGGAGATTATCCAATGGCAATAGCTTTAGGAATAATACTACTCATTATATCTTTTGGCATACATAGTTTAATCTACTCATTCAATACGGAGGACTAAATGGAAGTTAAGCTAAGAAATTTAAAGAAATTTTACAAAGACTATTTGGCTTTGGATATTGGTGATTATACATTTAAAAAGGGTATAATCACAGGGATAATGGGGTCAAATGGAGCTGGCAAAACTACGTTGTTAAACATTGTTTCTGGTTTAGATTTAGATTTTCAAGGGAATGTATTATATGATGGAGAGCCCTTAGACGAAAGAAAACAAAAAGAAATCACTCAAGTTTTTCAAAAGCCGTTCTTATTCAAGCGAAAAGTAAAGGACAATATCGCATATCCACTCGTTATAAGAAAGATAGACAAAGAAGAAATCAGGAGGAGAACTTTAGAACTAGCTAAATTACTTGAGATAGAAGATTTATTAGATAAAATGGGCAATCAAATTTCAGGCGGCGAGGCTCAAAAGGTTGCCTTAGCAAGAGCCTTGGCCATAAGACCTAAGTTGTTGCTGCTAGATGAACCGACATCCAGCATCGATCAAAAGGCTTTGATTACCATTGAAAATTGTTTACATATATTTCATAGAAACACAAATGCAACAATCATTATTGTCACACACGATGCTACTCAATCAGATAGACTTTGCGATGAGGTAGTGTTTCTAGAACGAGGGAGGATTTGTTAGTGGACTTTTTTAAATGCATATTGGTTGAAGAAGCTGTCAATATTATAAAAGAGGAGTTTAAAGACTATAAATTGGAATCTGAAATTGTCGATTTAGAATATGCGTATGATAGGGTAATTTACGAAGATGTAGTTTCTACTCAATTTGTTCCAGAGTTTGACAGGTCAACAGTTGATGGATACGCAATTGTGGCTGAGGACAGCTATGGAGCATCAGACACCATTCCAACTATTTTAGATGTAATTGGCGAAGTAAAGATGGGAGAGATGACTGATATAGTCATTAGCTCAGGGAAATGTGCCTATGTTCCGACAGGGGGCATGATACCCCAAGGAGCAAATGCCGTAATAATGATTGAAAACACAGAGAAGATGGACGAAAAGACGCTATTAGTCCAGAAACCTGTGAGAGTTCAAGAGAATGTCATAAAACGCGGAGAAGACATTAGAGAAAATGAGATAGTTATAGAGAAAGGCAGAAAATTAAATCCTGCTCATATTGGTGCTTTGGCAAGCCTTGGAATATCAAGAGTAAAAGTATTTAAAAAACCTAAAGTATCCATCATATCAACAGGAGATGAAATAATAGGAATTGAAGAAAAATTGGAGTATGGGAAAATAAGGGATATCAACTCATATAGTTTGAGAGCTCAAGCACAAAAAAGCGGCTTGGAAGTTGTAGAAGATGTCATAGTAAAAGATGACTTCAATCAATTGAAAGAGGCAATTGAAAAAGGCATAGAAAAGAGCGACATAGTCTTACTTTCTGGGGGGAGTTCAGTAGGAGAGAGAGATTTTACCAAAGAAGCAATAAATTCTCTTGGAGGGAAAGGGATACTTGCCCATGGAATTTCAATAAAGCCTGGCAAGCCTACGCTAATAGCTAATGCTAGAGGCAAGCTTGTAGTTGGACTACCAGGGCACCCGGTATCTGCAATCACTGTGTTTATGGCAGTTGTAGAGCCATTTATAGAACAACTTTACAGCTTAAAAACTATAAAACCCACCATATTTGCAAAGATGACTGCAAATTTTCCGTCTGCTCCAGGTAAAGACACATATGTCTTTGTGAACATAAAGAAAGAAAATGGAATATACTATGCGACACCTAAATTTGGAAAATCAGGAATGATAACAAATCTTTCAAAAGCTGACGGATACATTGTAATAAAAATTCATGAAGAAGGCGTAAATAAAGGAGATTTAAGAGAAGTATATCTATTGTAGGAGGAGATGCAATGAGTAGAAAAGCTTATATCGACAATATTGATGTAAATGTAGCAATTGATGAGTACTTTAAAAAATTGGAAATCAATCCCAAAGAAGAATCGATAAAGGTAAGGGACTCTTTAAACAGAGTAACTTCAAAAGCTGTGTACGCAAAGCTCTCATCGCCTAGCTACAATTCTGCCGCTATGGACGGGATTGCGGTCATATCTGATCACACCACGGGAGCAACAGAGAGTGAACCTAAGACATTGAAACTAAACAGTGATTTCATTTATATAAACACTGGAAATCCAGTCAAAGATCCCTTTGATGCGGTGATAATGATAGAGGATTGCATAATTATCGATGAAGAGACTATCGAGATTTTGTCTCCAGCTTATCCTTATCAGCACATAAGGCAAATTGGGGAAGATATCGTTGCAACGGAGATGATTTTGCCTTCGAAACACAAAATAAGGCCAGTAGATATTGGAGCTCTGATTTCAGGCGGAATTGATGAGATATATGTTTATGAAAAGCCAAAGGTAGCTTTAGTTCCAACTGGCAGTGAAATAGTTGAAAATGTCAATGAAGTAGTGGAAGGAAAAATAATTGATTCAAATTCATATGTATTTGAGAATGTAATTTTAGAACTCGGTGGAATACCGAATAAAATGCCGATTGTGAAAGATGATTACGAATCTATAAAGGAAATGGTTTCAAAAGCAGTTGAAGAGAATGACTTAGTACTTGTAAATGCAGGCTCATCGGCAGGAACTATGGACTATACAGTAGATGTAATCGAAGAAATTGGAGAAGTTGTAGTGCATGGAGTTGCCATGAAACCGGGGAAACCGACCATTTTAGGAATAGTAAAAGGAAAACCTGTAGTTGGAATTCCAGGATATCCTGTGTCGAGCTATTTGGTGTTTGATGTTTTTGTGAAACCTGTCATATTAAAATTTCTAGGGCTTGAAGATGTCAAAGACGAAATAGTCAAAGCAACTCTTACTAAAAGGGTGGTTTCATCTCTTAAAAATGAAGAAATCATTAGAGTGACTTTAGGGTTTGTGGACGATAAACTCATTGCAACCCCATTGCAATCCGGAGCCGGAGTTATCATGAGCTTAGTAAAAGCTGATGGACTATGCGTTATACCAAGGAATGTCGAAGGATATGATGCTTCGGATGAAGTAGATGTGAAACTTCTAAAGCCGCTTTATCAAATAAAGGAAAGTCTGGTTTCTATCGGAAGCCATGATATTTGCATGGATATAATATCGGACATGATGAAACTTAAATCTACTCATGTAGGAAGCATGGGAGGGATACTGTCGCTCAAGCGAAAAGAATGTCATTTGGCGCCGATTCACCTTCTAGATGTTGAAACAGGAGAGTACAATATCAGCTATGTAAAAAAATACTTCAATGGTGAGAAGATGGCACTCATTAAAGGCTTAAAAAGGACACAGGGCTTCATAGTCGAGAAAGGAAATCCATTAAACATACAATCAGTAAAAGACTTAATAAGAGATGATGTGGTATTTGCCAACAGGCAGAGAGGTTCCGGAACTAGAGTGCTATTGGATTATGAATTGGCTAAAAACAATGTGAACCCAGAGAAAATAAAAGGTTACCAAAGAGAATTTTCCACTCATATGGCTGTTGCAGCAGCTGTTAAAAACAGAAGCGCAAATGTAGGATTGGGAGTATATTCTGCAAGCAAAGCATTAGATTTGGATTTCTATCCATTAAAACCAGAAGAATATGACTTTTTAACTTACGCCAAGAACTTGGAGCTAAACAAGATTAAAGAGTTCATAGAAATACTAAGAAGCGAAGAATTTAAAGATAGAGTTGAAGCTCTCGGCGGATACGGTTTTGATAACATAGGAGAGATTATAATAATAGAATGACGGTGATTTTATGAAAGATAGCTTTGGAAGAGAGATCAACTACTTAAGAGTTTCTCTCACAGATAGATGCAATTTAAGATGTGTATACTGTATGCCTGAGAATGGCATACACAACAAACTCCCTCATGAAGCCATACTAACTTTAGAGGAAATGTATGAAGTGATTAAAAGTTTTGTAAATCTCGGAATTACTAAGATAAGGTTTACTGGTGGAGAGCCATTAGTGAGATTAGGGGTAGTAGATTTAATAGAGAAAGTAAAAAAATTAGATGGCATAAAAGAAATCACCATGACTACAAATGGCATATTGCTCGAGGACTTTATAGAGCCACTTAAAAAAGCAGGGCTTGATAGAGTCAACATAAGCCTTGACACTCTAGATGCTGACAAATACAGGGAAATCACAAGAGGCGGAGATATAGACAAGGTAAAAAGAGCTATAAAAAAAGCCATTGAATATGACTTAAATCCCGTAAAAATAAACACAGTTCTAATTGGCGGATTCAATGATGATGAAATTGAAGACTTTGTAAATTTAACACTGCATTATCCAATAGATGTGCGATTCATTGAGCTTATGCCTATTGGCGAAGCTAAAAATTTTGCTAAATCTAAATTTTTGCCGAACTCGACAGTGCTTTCTAAAGTGGGATCACTAGAAAAAATCGAAAGCGAAGATATTCACTCGCCTGCACAATACTACAAGCTACCTGATTCCATAGGCAAAGTTGCCCTAATAAATCCGATAAGCTGCAAGTTCTGCAAAGACTGCAATAGGGTACGGCTTACTTCTACTGGCAAGCTGAAGATGTGTCTTCATTCCGATCGCGAAATAGATTTAAGTAGTTACTTAAAGAATGGAGCAGATTTAGAAGAAGCAATTAAATTGGCAATATTATCTAAAGAAAAAGAGCACGAGCTGGAAAAAGACATCGCTATAAAGAGAAACATGAATGAAATCGGGGGATAATATGGAATTTACACATTTTAATAATGAGGGGCTGCCAAAGATGGTAGATGTAGGAGAAAAAGAAGAAACCGAGAGAGTTGCGCTGGCTTATGGAAAGATAAAGGCCAAAAAAAACACGATTGACATGATAAAAGAAGGGAAAATGAAAAAAGGAGATGTCTTGTCTGTAGCACAAGTAGCTGGGATAATGGCGGCTAAAAAGACGAGCGAGCTCATACCGATGTGCCACAATATATTTTTGTCATCTGTAGACATGACTTTCAACTTTGGAGAAGATTATATTGAAGTCTATTCAAAAGTAAAGACGACTTCTAAAACAGGAGTGGAAATGGAAGCGCTGCATGCAGTGACAACTGCGCTGCTCACTATATACGACATGTCAAAAGCAGTCGATAGAGAAATGATCATAGAAGATATTAAGTTAATCAAGAAAGCAGGAGGATCATCAGGAGTTTTTTTAAGGAAACTAACCGGCAAAGTAGTCTCTGTAAACATTTCTGACAAAAAGGGAGTTGTCAAAACCCCTATACCACAAGGAGAATTCATAGAAGATTACGGGCTCAAAGATGACGCGCATGCTGGAAAATGGCATAGGCAAGTGAGTTTGCTTGGAGTTGAAAGCATTGACAAAATGAAAAGAGCAGGACTTCTTGAATTACAATTGGGTGATTTTGCAGAAAACATAACAACATCAGGCATACTATTGTATGAGCTTCCAATCGGAACGAAATTAAAGGTAGGCGAATGCGAGCTTGAAGTCACCCAGATTGGCAAACAATGTCACGAGGGTTGCGCCATAAAGCAAAAAGTCGGAGATTGTGTGATGCCAAAAGAAGGCATATTCGCAAAAGTCATAAAAGGCGGAGTGATTAAGGCCGGAGATGACATCGAAATATGTTGACAATATAATACGATTTTGTTAATATATTGACAAAGAATATTTTTCCGTTTTTTCGAGGGATACCTTGATTAAATGGAATAAAATTTAGCTAATACCTAAGCTTTGAGAGTTGTCTTTAAGCTTTAAGGGATTTAGGGTTTTGTCATGACTTTAACTTCCCTTATGGGAAGTTTTTTTGTGTTCGGGGGTGAAAATGTGAAAAAAATAGCAGTAATAAGCGCATTATTAGAAGACAGCATAAATACCCAATATGAATTCAATAAAATTGTCGCAAATTACAAGGACATAATCAAAGGCAGAATGGGGATACCATTTAACGAATACGATGTGTCTGTCATTACATTGGTAGCAGTTGGAGATATTGACGAAATAAATAGTTTCACTGGAAAACTTGGAAATATAAAAAATTGTTCTGTAAAGACATCTATATCTAAAAAGGACGTGTAACATTGAGAGAAATCTTAAAAAAACTTTATGAAACTAATAATTTAGATTTAAATGAACTCACTTTTTTGATTGAAAATGTTGATGAAGCCACAATAACAGATATTAAAGAGAAAGCAAAGGAATTGAACCAAAAAATTTATGGAAACAAAATTTACATAAGGGCATTGCTCGAGTTTTCAAACTACTGTAGAAAGAACTGCATGTATTGTGGATTGAGAAAAGACAACGAAAATGTGGATAGATTTCGTCTTGATAAAAATCAAATAGTTGATTCAATAGGCAAAGCATACGACTTTGGCTACAGGTCATTTGTAATGCAAAGCGGGGAAGATGAGTATTACACGAAAGACATACTATCAGACATCATCTTTACATTGAAAGAGAAGTTTGAAGGAATTGCGATAACTCTATCGATTGGGGAACGGAAGTTTGAAGAGTACGAAGCATTTAAAAAAGCTGGAGCAGATAGATTTTTATTAAGGCATGAAACAGCAAATGAGAAACAGTATGAAAAGCTTCATCCTGGGATGAGCTTTGAAGAAAGAGTGAGATGTTTACACGATTTAAAATCATTAGGCTATCAAGTGGGAGCGGGATTTTTAGTCGGGCTTCCCAAAACCAGTTCACAGATAATGGTAGAGAATTTGAGATTTTTAAAAGAATTACAGCCTCATATGGTTGGCATAGGGCCATTGATAATACATAACGACACGCCACTTAAGAATTTTTCAAATGGCTCTGTAGAGGATACTTTCTTTTATTTGGCAATTACAAGACTTCTTCTGCCAAAAGCAATGCTTCCTGTGACAACTGCAGTCAATACTTTAGATAAAAATGGATTGGAAAGGGGAATTCATTCAGGCGGAAACGTGCTAATGCTGAATTTATCACCTCAGGAAGTAAAACAGAAGTATGAGCTATATAAAAATAGGGAGACAAAAAGCGTATACGATCTAGACAAAGTCGCTGAGAGATTAGAAAACCTTGGATATGAGGCTTACATTGGTAGAGGAGACCACATAGATTGGTCAATTTAGGAGGAATATCATGGAAAGATTAGAAAGAGAAGTTAAAGATTTTATTGATGACGAAAAAATATTTTCATTATTGGAGGAAGGGAAGAATTCAACAAAAGAAGAAATATTGGACATCATTCAGAAATCATTGTCAAAACAGAGACTAGAGCCAATAGAAACAGCAAAACTCTTAAATGTAGACGATAAAGAGCTTCTAGACGAAATATATAAAGCAGCCAATATACTAAAAGAAGAGATATATGGAGATAGGATAGTTTTCTTCGCACCGCTTTACATCGGGAATAAATGCATAAACAACTGCAGATACTGTGGATTTCAAAGAGACAACACAGCGATAGAAAGAAAGACGCTTACTTTAGAAGAACTAAGAGAGCAAGTGGAAATTCTTGAGAGCAAAGGGCACAAGAGATTGATTTTAGTGTATGGAGAGCACCCAGACTACGATGCTGATTTTATCGCTGAAACAATGAGAACTGTCTATGACACTAAAAATGGCAATGGAGAGATAAGAAGAGTAAACATAAACGCAGCACCTATGGAAGTGGAAGACTATAAGAAGCTCAAAGAAGCAGGGATAGGCACATTCCAAATATTCCAAGAGACTTACCACCATGAAACATATAGCTATCTTCATCCACAAGGAGATATGAAAGGTGACTATTCATATAGGTTATATGGGCTTGACAGAGCTATGGAGGCTGGTATTGACGATGTCGGCATAGGAGCACTTTTCGGTTTATATGATTGGAAATTTGAAGTCATGGGACTGTTGTTTCATGCAATTCACTTGGAAGAAAAATTTGGAGTTGGCCCTCACACGATTTCATTTCCTAGAATAGAGCCAGCTTTAAACAATGAGTACTACAACCAAACTCAATATAAAGTATCTGATGAGGATTTCAAGAAGATAGTCGCCATTTTAAGACTATCAGTTCCATATACAGGAATGATCTTAACTGCTAGAGAAACTAAAGAAGTCAGAAAAGAGATAATCCCTTATGGCATTTCTCAAATCGATGCTGGCTCAAGGATTGGAATTGGCGGATATACTGTAGACACTTTAGTTCCAACAAAAGAGCAATTTCAACTAGGAGATACTCGTGAGCTGGATGATGTGGTAAGAGAGATGTCAGAGATGAATTTCCTAAGTTCATTCTGCACAGCTTGTTATAGGTCGGGAAGAACTGGCGAAGATTTCATGTGCATTGCAAAACCTGGGGACATTCAACATTTCTGTGCAGCAAACGGAATATTGACTTTTAAAGAGTATCTAGTTGACTACGCAAGTCCCGAAACTAAAGAGATGGGCGAGAAGATGATTGAAAAAGAGCTAGAAAGAATTGGACAAGAGAGCCTTAACAGAAGAAAATTGATAGAAGATAAAATAAAGCTCATAGAACAAGGGCAAAGAGATGTGTTTATATAAGAGGGAAAACGATGGAAAAGACGCCAAACTCAAATAGGGTTACTATTTCAATTTTTGGAAATCGAAACGCAGGAAAGTCATCAATATTAAATTCAATAGCAAATCAAGAGGTCTCTATTGTCAGCGATATAAAGGGGACAACCACAGATCCAGTAAAAAAAGCTATGGAACTTATTCCTGCAGGACCGGTGCTGTTTATAGATACAGCCGGCATTGACGATGAAGGGGAATTAGGCAGTTTAAGGATAAAAAAGAGCTTGGAGATATTGAGAAGGACAGACATTGCACTCTTCGTAATGGATGCGTCAGACATAGACACTTTGAGCTTAGAAAGGCTTGAAAATGAGGCAAGATACTATGAGATTCCACTCTTAAAAGTAATAAACAAGACAGATCTATTAGATGAAGTTAAACTTAGCGAATTAAAAGCAGAATATCCAGATGCCATATTTATATCTACAAAAAAGGAAGAGGATATAGAGAGCTTAAAAGAAGCGATCATATCATTAGTAAAATCAGTAGACGAAGAAAAACCGCTTGTAAGCGATATACTAAAGCCAGATAGCAATGTCATTCTAGTTATTCCGATTGACAAACTAGCTCCAAAGGGAAGGCTTATCTTGCCACAAGTTCAGACATTGAGGGATTTGCTTGATCACGGCATAAAGAGTTTTGTAGTCAGGAACACCGAACTAGAAAGCGCATTGAATGACATCAACAAAGTGGATTTGGTTATAACAGATTCGCAAGCATTTAAAGAAGTGGATAGAATAGTGCCAAAAGGAATACCGCTCACGAGCTTTTCAATCCTATTTGCAAGACAAAAGGGCGAACTTTTAGAATTTGCTAAAGGCGTTCGCGCCATAGACAAATTAAAAAAAGACTCTAAAGTATTGATTGCTGAAAACTGCACACACAATACAAATCATGAAGATATTGGCAGAAAGAAAATCCCAAATTTAATAAGGCAAAAGTTGGGTTTTGACGTTCAATTCGATTTTAAAAGTGGGTTTGACTTTGAAGATAGTTTAAGCGACTATGATTTGATAATTCACTGTGGTGGATGCATGGTAAACAAGAGAGAAATACTATCGCGCATAAGACTAGCAAAAGAAGTAAATGTCCCAATGACAAACTATGGAATGACAATTGCGTATCTTAATGGAATATTAGATAGAAGCATAGAAATATTTAAGGGGAGTGAGGTTTAAAACCTACACTCCTCTTTGTCTTTCTCTCAATATATTTTCAGAGACTTCTTTTCCCATATCTACATTATCTTTAGTTGGATTTAGTCCTACATCTTCCCTCAGATCGTCCGGAAGATCATCTGCATCGTAATCTTCATTTTCGCTTAAAATATTTTCATCTTCTATTGGATAGTAAAAACCATCTTCTTTAAGTTCGTATTTGCTTTTGTAGTTTGGGTCTACCAATAGGACCAATTTTCCATTCCTAACTTCATCGTAGTATTTTTCTTTTTCTTCTTCCGAAAATTCTAATCGGTTCAAAGCATCAATTACAGAATCTTCACCGCTTAAAAAGCTCTTAAATCTATCCCATATTGATTCATCATCTTCTTTTATCAATACGTCGGTACTTCCTTTTATCATTGATATATCTTCATCTTTATTCGCTATTACATACATGTCTTGTTCTTCATAGCCAAGGAGTTCAAGTTCTGTTATTCTCTTTAAAAGATTTATCTCGTCATCAAAAATTTCGATTTTTTATCTAACATATTATCACTCTCCTTAAACTATACTTACCAAAAAAAACAAACTAAAAAAGTCGGATATTTATCCGACTTTTTTAGCAGGAGGAAAAAAGATCACATTAATTAAGCATAAGCTTCGTCAACTTTGACATAGCTTAGTTCTTTTGTATCTTTGATTATTTCATAGCCGATATAACCTTGATCAATTAGAGATTTTTGCATTTCTAAATTTGCCCACTTTGACAACACTAAATCTGCAGGAGTATAGAACTTCTTGTCCAAGTCGTTGTGAAGAATAAATCTCCACAATCCATCTGAATCATCAGGTTTTGTTCCGTACTTTTTCTTTAAGGCTTTAATCTTTAGCCCGCCTCTCATGACATTGTAAAGACTGTAGAAGTTATATGGAGAGACTGTACACATAAAATGTCTATAGCCTTCTTGTTTTGCTATTTCTTTTGCTTTTTCCAAAGTTACAAGTTGCAATCCATTTCCTCTGTACAGAGGGTCGACAACTGTTGTTTCAAGATGAACAACTTTCTCCAAGTCTTTTTCAGGAAGTTTAATGTCGTAACCTAAATTTCTCTTTTCTTTTCTAGGGAACGAAATATATCTATAAGCCACCAACCTATCTTGACTATTCAATACACCAATTATCTTTGCGCCGTTTTCTAAATCTCCTAGCATGTCTTCATATGAATCCATATACAACACATCTTTGTTTGGGAGGTTTTCATATACATAATGTTGAAGTTCGACTACTTCTCTCAATCTATCTTTTCCTATCAACTTCATCTTATACTCTTCTATTTGCATATTCTCTTTATGTTTGTTTTTAATTAGTACTCCCTTTCCTAACATCATATTATTACCTCCTCGGTTAAAAATATCTATATAAATGATTATTATCAACAACTTACAACTCATAAACAAGTTGCAAGTTTATTATACCCAATTTTTTATAATTAATCAAGTTTTTATTAATTTTTATAAAAAAATAACCTAGATCAAATATCCAGGTTAAAGTTATAAATTCGTTATTTAAAATTAATTTTTATCCAAATAAATTAGGAACAGTTAGGTGAATTATCAATAAAACCAAATCTACAAACATCATTCTTTTATGCCACACATAAAGAGCCTTCTTTTTAGTTTTATAATATGAAAATCCTAAAATAGCAGTAATTAATATTCCTGTATATAGTACAAATCCAGTGTGAAGCTTAAATTCTCCTAAAATTAAACTTCCATGTATAATTGCTATAATTGCGATTAAAACTCCTGCTTGTTTATGGTATTTTCGAATTCTCTTAGACCACTTCATGAGATTTTGATTTTGATAATCGTAAAAGCGTTTATTGATGGAATTCAATACAAAAGGACAGATCAAAAATAAAAATAGAAATGCGCTTAACGAACCCAATGCTTCATACATTACAATACCCCCTTTATTAATTTTTGCATTTTATACCCTGAATTTTTGGGTATCAATCCTCATATATATGATTAATAGATATTTTTTTAATAATTAGAATTAATTGATTATTAGATTGATTTATCTCGTTGATTGTTATAAAATTGATAAATAAAATGGGATAGTTTTTGAATTTTAAAATGGAGGTGATAGAGTGGCAAAGGAAACTATTGAAATTATTAAAGATGCAGAAAATGAAGCAATGAGATTAATAGAAGATGCTAAAGCCTACGCAAAAAAGACTGTAGCCGAAGCTCAAATAAAAGGAGAAGAAGAGCATAGGAAAATTATTGAAGAAGCCGAACTTAAAGGGAAAAAAATAATTGAAGAAGCAAGAGAAAATGGCGAATATTTAGCAAAACCTATTTTAGAAGAAGGACTTAAGAACGCTGAAGAGATTAAAAGCATCAGTGAAGAGAAATTGAAAGAAGCAAGCAATATTATTATCGAGAGGATTGTGAACAGCTATGGCAATAGTTAAAATGAGTGAGTTCAGCTTATTTGCTTTTGATGTAAAAAGAGAAGATTTGCTCAGAACTCTTCAAAATTTTGGATATGTTCATTTTAACAATCTCAATGAAGAGTTAGAAGATGAAGCATTAAGCGTAGAACCGATAAGGGATTCACAAAAGCTAACAGAAGTAGAAACAAAGCTATCTAAAGTTTCATCTGCTATCAATGTTCTCTCTAAATATGAGGAAAAAGAATCTGGATTAAAAGCTATGATGGAAGGCAACAAGACTTATACTTTCCAAGAACTCGAGCAAATGGTAGCAGATTCTAACTATATGGATTATGCAGATGAAGTACTAGAAATCACCAAGAGAAAAGATGGATTGCGACAGAGCATTGAACATTTAAAATCCGAGATAATTGAGTTGGAGCCATGGAAAAACCTTGGTGTAAATGTAGACTCTATTAATGAAACTCATTTCTCAGATATCCTCATTGGCACTGTACCAAAGAAATTGAAAGACAAGTTCATAGAGGTAATAAGTGAATTAGAGAATGTGTACTATGAGATCTTAAACGAGGATAAGACTAATCTATATCTACTATTAATAACACACAAATCAGATACAGAAGAAGTGGTTGACGCCATAAAGAATGTCAGTTTCTCGAGAGTGAAACTTGAAGCGAAACTCACACCATTAGAAGAGATAAAATCAAGAGAACAAAAGATACAAGAATATCAAAAGGAAATTGAAAAACTTGATGATGAATTAAAAGAGAGAGTGCATTATTTAGAGGATTTAAAATTAGCATTTGATTATCTGAACAATATCAAACTCAGACTTTCTGCAACAGAAAACTTCATCAAAACCGAAAAAGTAGTGTATATAAAAGGATATATTCCCACAGATAAGAAAGAAGAATTCGATAAAAGTATAAGAGAGGCTTTAGGCAATGTGTGCTATTTAGAAGTGAAGGATGCAGAAAAAGAAAATCCTAAAGTTCCAATATTGCTAAAGAATTCAAATTACGCAGAGACTTTTGAGTCTTTGACGGGAATGTATGCTTTGCCAAAATACAACGAAATCGATCCAACTCCTTTCTTAGCGCCATTTTATACCATTTTCTTTGGAATGATGGCAGCTGATGTTGGATATGGTCTGATAATGCTTTTGGGAACATTTTTTGTCTTGAAAAAGTTTAATCTATCGCCCGATCAGAGAAAATCTATAAAATTCTTCTACTACCTAAGTTTCTCAGTAATCATTTGGGGATTCATTTATGGCTCGATGTTTGGCGATGCTGTTAAAATTCCAGGCCTTGTTGATCCGGCAACTGACTACAACACACTTCTAGTCTTGTCGATTGCATTTGGAGTAATACATGTATTCTATGCACTTGGGATCAAGGCATACATGCTTATTAGAGATGGCAAAGTTTTAGATGCAGTCTTTGATGTAGGACTATGGTATGCAGCAATAAGCGGAGCTATTTTATTCTTAGTTGGTTCGATGGTTGCTATGCCAAGCATAGTAAGCACCATTGGATTAGTGCTGATGGTAGGAGGCATGGCAGGCATTATATTGACTGGAGGAAGAAGCTCAAAAAGCATAGGTGGAAAAATTGCAGGAGGAGTATACTCTTTATATGGAATAACTGGGTATGTAGGCGACTTTGTTTCATACTCAAGACTTATGGCATTGGGACTAGCAGGTGGGTTTATTGCTGGCGCTATAAATATGATTGCTAATATGGTTTCAGGAATGGGTGTAATAGGTTTTGTATTTGCAATACTCATATTCATAGGTGGGCAAGTGTTCAACTTAGGATTGAGTTTATTGGGAGCTTATGTCCATTCTATTAGATTAACTTTCGTTGAATTCTTTGGCAAATTTTACGAAGGTGGAGGGCAAAAATTTAATATCTTCAAAGCCAAACCAAAATATATCAACTTAAAATAAGGAGGAAATTATTATGACATTTACAGAGTTTATTGTATCAAATGGTGGAGTATTTTTCGCAGGTTTAGGAATAGCTTTTGCTGTACTTTTTTCAGGGATAGGTTCTGCAAAGGGTATATCAATTGTTGGACAAGCAGCATCGGGGTTAATCATAGAAGAACCTGAGAAATTTGGTAGATCTTTGATTCTTCAATTATTGCCAGGTACACAAGGTTTGTATGGTTTTGTAATTGGATTGTTGGTTTTAGGAAGATTGAATGCAGATATGTCTTTAGTTGAAGGAATGTATCTATTTGCTTCATGTTTGCCAGTAGGATTTGTTGGATGGCAATCGGCTATAGCTCAAGGTAAGACTGCAGCTGCAGGGATTTCCATTCTTGCTAAAAACGAGGAGCACAGCACAAAGGGTATTATTTACTCAGTAATGGTTGAGACATACGCACTTTTAGCATTTGTAATTTCACTTATACTTGTAAATTCAGTAAGTTTCTAAACAGTAAGGATGTGAAGATATGTCAAACTTAGAAAACCTTACCCAAAGAATAATAGAAGATGCTAAAAAGGAAGCTGAAGAGATAAAAAAAGAAGCGGATGAAAAGAGCAAAAATATTATCGAAAGTAAGGTATCTTTAGCACAGAATGAAGCCAATAAGGTATTGGATAAAAGCAAACAAGAAGCAGTGCTGATTAAAGAAAGAGCTATTTCAGCAGCCAAATTAAAATCTAGAGATGAAGAATTAAAAGCAAAACAAGATATTTTAGATAGAGTTTTTGAAATGGCTAAACTAGAGCTTAAAAATTTAGACGATGACCGTTATGAGAAATTATTAACTGAAGCAATTAAAGAGACTAAGGAAGGCTCAAATGTAACAATCATGCTGCCTGAAGGCAAAAAGAACTTAGCGTCTAAACTTAATAAAGACATAAGTGTTGAAATAGATAATACGCTAGATGGTGGATTTATAATTAAAGAAGATAATGTTTATTACAATTTTACTTTTGATTCAATGATAAATGGAATAAGAGAGGAACTTGAAACAGAAATGGCCTCTATCCTCTTTAAAAGAGAGGAGTGATGCAATGGATCGCATGAATTTCACGCAGAGCGTGACACGAATAAGGGTCATGGAAAAAAGACTGTTGGACTCTGTGACAATAGATAAATTAGTAGACGCAAAAGACATGGATGAGGTCATAAGAATCTTACAAGACACTGAGTATGCCGATGCGATATCAAAGATAAATGATAATGACACTGAAAAAACACTTTCTTATGAGCTCAACAAAAGATTTAAAGAAATGCAGGAATTGTCGCCGGATGACAGAATTGTAAATCTAGCAAAGCTAAAATACGATTACCATAATTTAAAAGTGATGCTAAAAGAATACTTCATGAATGCAGACCTTTCAAAATTATATATGCCAATTGGCACTGTGGATTTTGAGAAAATCAAAGCTTTTTTCTTGAGCTCGGATTATAAAAACATACCTGAAAAATTCAGGGAAGCTATCAATACAGTTATAAAAGATTATGAAGAAAATAAAGACCCACAGAGAATAGATATCATTCTCGACAAGTTTTATTTTCAGGATCTCTACAATCTAGCGGCAGAAACAGAAGTTGAGATGATTGTTAACTATGTAAAAGACAACATAGACTTCATAAACATATTGACTGCATTGAGGTTAAGAAAGCTAGGCAAGGACATTCAATTTTTAAGCGATGTCTTAATTGAAAATGGAAATATAGACCCTGAAGAGATAGCCATAATATATATTGAATCTCCAGACGCTATGGTCATGAAATTTAAAAATTCTAGAATCAGCAAATGGCTAAAAAATGGATTGGAAGCATACAACTCTTCAGGCAGGATTTCAGCATTTGAAAAGAGCATGGACAACCATTTGATTGACTTAATAAAAGAATCTAAATCTGTAGTCTTTGGCCCAGAACCAATTTTTGCTTATCTCGTCGCTAAAGAAATGGAAATAAAAGTTTTGCGAATCATAATGGTATCAAAACTAAACAATATATCACCTCAGGCAATTAGAGAAAGGCTGCGTGAGCTATATGTATAAGATAGGAGTAATAGGGGATAAAGATTCAGTATTGGCTTTTAAAGCCCTTGGAGTCGATGTATTTACAGTTTCGGATAGGGACAGTGCTAGAAGAGCTTTAGACAGTGCTGCTAGAGATAAATACGGGATTATATTTATCACAGAACAGATTGCAAGTCTTATTCCAGATACTGTATCTAGATATGACAAAGAGATAGTACCTGCGGTAATCCTTATACCAAGCAATCAAGGCACACTTAACATTGGTATGGATAGAATAAATGAAAATGTTGAAAAGGCCGTAGGCTCAAATATTTTATAGAAAGAGAGGGCTTAACTTGAAAGTAGGAAAGATCATAAAAGTATCCGGACCTCTTGTTGTTGCAGAGGGAATGGACGAAGCTAATGTTTACGATGTAGTTGAAGTTTCTGAAAATAGATTGATCGGTGAAATAATTGAAATGAGAGGCGATAGAGCTTCGATTCAAGTTTATGAGGAAACAACGGGAATAGGGCCTGGGGATCCAGTGTATACGACAGGGGAACCTTTGTCGGTAGAATTAGGGCCTGGGCTGTTGGAGACCATGTTTGACGGCATTCAAAGACCGCTTGAAGCGTTCAGAGATGCTTCAGGTGATTTTTTAGTAAAAGGCACAAAAGTAGAAAATCTCGATAGAAATAAAAAATGGCATTTCACACCAACTGTAAAAGTAGGAGATAAGGTATCAGAAGGAGATATAATTGGGACTGTTCAAGAAACACCTTTGATCTTACACAAAATAATGGTACCTCCTAACATAGAAGGTGTAGTGACAAAGATTGAAGAAGGCGATTTCACAGTTACAGAAGTAGTTTCTGTATTAAACGATGAAATAGAGCTTACTATGATGCAAAAGTGGCCAGTAAGAAAAGCTAGAAGCTTTAAGAGAAAATTAAATCCAACAGTTCCGCTGGTTACGGGGCAAAGAGTAATAGACACGTTCTTCCCTGTTGCAAAAGGTGGGACAGCAGCTATCCCGGGGCCATTTGGATCAGGCAAGACTGTCGTACAACACCAATTAGCAAAATGGGCTGATACAGAGATAGTCGTATACGTAGGCTGTGGAGAAAGAGGAAATGAGATGACGGATGTTCTAATGGAATTTCCTGAAATCATAGACCCTGCCACAGGAGAATCTCTTATGAAGAGAACTGTTCTGATTGCAAACACATCGAACATGCCAGTTGCAGCTAGAGAGGCTTCAATTTACACTGGTATTACGATTGCCGAGTATTTTAGAGACATGGGCTATTCTGTCGCATTGATGGCTGACTCTACATCAAGATGGGCTGAGGCTTTAAGGGAGATGTCTGGAAGGCTTGAAGAAATGCCTGGTGATGAAGGGTATCCTGCATATCTTGCTTCAAGAGCTGCAGAGTTTTACGAAAGAGCTGGCAAAGTAATATGCAAAGGTAGTGACGATAGAGAAGGAGCTATCACTGTAATCGGTGCTGTATCGCCTCCAGGAGGAGATATATCCGAACCGGTTTCTCAGGCAACTCTTAGGATAGTTAAAGTATTCTGGGGACTAGATCACTCGCTTTCATATAAAAGACACTTCCCAGCTATAAATTGGCTGAACTCATACACGCTTTATCAATCGAGCATTGACAAGTGGATGAATGAAAATGTAGACAAGGAGTTTGCAAAAAATAGAGTTAAAGCAATGACACTTCTACAAGAAGAAGCTTCATTGCAAGAAATAGTAAGGCTTGTAGGTAGGGATTCTCTATCAGATGAGGATCAACTTAAACTCGAAGCATCAAAATCTATTAGAGAAGATTATTTACAGCAAAATGCATTCCATGATGTCGACACTTATTGCTCATTGGAAAAGCAAAACATGATGCTAAAATTGATTTTGAAATTCTATGACTTGAGTTTAGATGCTTTGAAAAAAGGAGTATATCTAAAGGACATTGAAAACATGGCTGTAAGAGAGAAAATAGCAAGGGCAAAATACATCGAAGAAGATAAATTAAATGAATTAGAAGCTATTGAAAGAGAACTTGAAACAGAAATTGCAAAACTCATTGAGGAAGGAGGCCTTCTAGATGCGTAAAGAATACAATACAGTAAGAGAAGTAGTAGGCCCATTGATGATTGTGGAAGGGGTAGAAGGTGTCAAGTTCGATGAACTAGTTGACATTGAACTAAAGAATGGAGAAAAAAGAAGAGGCAGAGTACTTGAATTAAATGGCGACAAAGCTATGGTTCAGTTGTTTGAAGGCTCTGCTGGAATCAATTTGAATTCAACCAAAGTAAGATTTTTAGGAAGGCCTCTTGAACTTGGTGTTTCTGAAGACATGATCGGGAGAATATTTGATGGACTTGGTAGGCCTAAAGACAACGGACCCAAGATAATTCCGGAAAAAAGACTTGACATAAATGGCTCGCCGATAAACCCTGTTGCAAGGGATTACCCAGAGGAGTTTATTCAGACGGGTATTTCATGTATAGATGGGCTTAACACACTTGTAAGAGGACAAAAACTTCCTATATTCTCTGGTTCTGGACTTCCTCACGGGGAAGTAGCCGCACAGATTGCGCGACAAGCGAAAGTATTAGGAACCGATGAAAAATTCGCCGTTGTGTTTGCTGCAATGGGGATAACTTTTGAAGAAGCTCAGTTTTTCATCGACGACTTCACTTCAACAGGCTCTATCGACAGGGCGGTTTTGTTTATGAATTTAGCGAATGACCCAGTTATTGAGAGAATTGCGACACCAAGAATGGCACTTACATGCGCTGAGTATCTAGCATATGAAAAAGACATGCATGTACTTGTTATATTGACAGATATGACAAATTATGCCGAGGCTTTAAGAGAGACATCCGCTGCAAGAAAAGAAGTGCCTGGAAGAAGAGGATATCCTGGTTACCTTTATACAGACCTTTCGACAATTTACGAAAGAGCGGGAAGAATTAGAGGAAGAAAGGGTTCTATTACACAGATCCCTATATTGACAATGCCAGAAGACGACATCACACACCCTATACCCGACCTTACAGGGTATATCACCGAAGGGCAGATAATTCTTTCAAGACAACTTTACAAAAGGGGTATTGAGCCGCCTATAAATATAGTGCCTTCACTTTCAAGACTAAAAGACAAGGGAATTGGGAAAGGGAAGACCAGAGAAGACCATGCAGACACGATGAACCAAATTTATGCGGCGTATACTTCTGGTATTGAGGCTAGAGAGTTGGCGACTATACTCGGCGAGTCAGCTTTATCGGATGCAGACAAAGCATTTGCAAAATTCGCTGAAGCTTTTGATGAAAAATATGTAAATCAAGGCTATCACAACAATAGATCCATTGAAGAAACATTGGATTTAGGTTGGGAGCTGTTGAAATTAATTCCAAGATCGGAGCTAAAGAGGATAAGACAGGAATACTTAGACAAGTACTTGCCTGTTGAAGAAAAAGGGGATGAGTAGATGGCCGTACTAGAAGTTAACCCTACCCGAATGGAGCTAACTAGGCTTAAAGATAGATTAAAAACAGCTACTAGAGGCCATAAGCTCTTAAAAGACAAACAAGACGAACTCATGAGGAGATTTATTGAACTCATAAAAGAAAATAAAAGGCTTAGAGAAGAAGTCGAAAAAGAATTGAAAGAAGCTTTCGAAGCTTTCTTATTGGCGAGTGCAGTGATGAGTCCTGAAATCCTAGAAGAAGCAGTTGCTTTTCCAAAAGAGAGCATTTCTGTAGATATAAAAAAGAAAAATGTAATGAGCGTTAGAGTTCCTGTGATGAATTTCATCAGGAGCTTAGAAAATGACGAGGGAAGCATTTATCCGTATGGATTCGCTCAAACTTCTCCAGAGCTTGATGAAGCTATCTCTAAATTGTATGGAATAATGCCTAAATTGTTGGAACTAGCTGAAGTTGAAAAAGCATGCCAGCTTATGGCAGATGAGATAGAAAAAACAAGAAGAAGAGTAAATGCCCTTGAATATAGGACGATTCCTGAACTTGAAGAAACAATCAGATTCATTAGAATGAAATTAGATGAAAATGAAAGAAGTACAATAGTAAGACTTATGAAAGTTAAAGATATCATAAATAAAGAAAGTTAAAGCACCTAAAAAGGTGCTTTAACTTTTGGTGGGTGGTATTGGACTCGAACCAACGACCTCCACGATGTCAACGTGGCGCTCTGCCAGCTGAACTAACCACCCAAGTACTATTATGATAGCATAAAGACCTGCGTATTTCAATAAATTTGTGGGTATAAATATTTAAAATTATTTTAGGAGGCTTTTTATGGGAAAAAACTGTTTAGTTGCTCAATCCGGTGGTCCAACCGCTGTTATAAATGCTAGTGTAAGTGGAATATTAGATGCAAATATGAAATACAATTATTTTGAGGTGGTTTATGGGGCGAAAAATGGCATACAAGGCGTAATGGAAGGTAAATTAATTGACCTTTCTCATCTTACAAAAGATGAAATAGATTTGCTCAAATTGACTCCAGCGAGCGCTTTAGGTTCATGTAGGCACAAGATGAAGGACTTTAATGAAGATGAAAGCGAATACAAGATGATTTTAGATACTCTAGAAAAATACGACATAGACACATTCTTCTACATTGGTGGGAACGACTCAATGGACACTGTCCATAAATTGAGCTTATATGTAAAAAACAAAGGCATAGACAAAAAAATTGTCGGAATTCCTAAAACTATTGATAATGATTTAATGGAAACAGATTTTACCCCAGGTTTTGGGTCAGCTGCTAAATATATTTCCACTACTGTTTTGGAAACCTATTTAGATGCAAGCGTATACAAAGACAATGGAGTTTATATTGTTGAAACTATGGGCAGAGATGCTGGTTGGCTTGCAAGTTCAAGTATATTGGCCAAATTAGATGGAAAGCCAGTAGTGGATTTTATATACCTGCCTGAAAATCCATTTGACAAGGAGAAATTCTTAACTGATGTGAGGAAATGCTATGAAGAAAAAAAACAGGTATACATTGTTGCTTCAGAAGGTTTAAAAGACGCTAATGGAGATTATGTATTCAAATCAAAGACTGTTGAAGTGCATGATAAATTTGCACATGCTCAATTAGGCGGAGTAGGAGGTTACTTAAAAGGCATAATTGAAGAAGCAAATATAACAAATAGGATAAAGGTGCTTGAATTGGGAACGGCCCAAAGGGCAGCAATGCACTGTGCGAGTTTAACGGATATTGAGGTATCTCATCAATGTGGGCTAAGGGCGTATGAAATGGTATTAGATGGGAAATCTGGTTTTATGGCAGGGATAAAAGTAAAATCTAAAACACCATTTGAAACAGAAATAGTTGAAATAGACCCTTCATTAGTAGCTAATAGAGTAAAAGAAATTCCAAGAGAATGGATCACTGACAATTTCGTAAAGGAAGAATTGATAGAATATTTAACTCCATTAATTCAGGGCCAACCTCAGATTAAATATGAGAATGGATTGCCCAAATATATAAAATTAAACATAAGATGAGAATAACTCATTAAATAGTTTGCATTTTTGTAAATAGGGTAGTAATTATATGTACAAAAATGTTTATAGGGGGTAGTAGATATGAGTTACAGATTAAATGCTGAAATAAGAGAAGAGATAGGCAAAAACAAAGCTAAGAAAATCAGAAGGGAAAATGAAATTCCAGCCATCATATATGAGAGAAATAGAGAACCTATTCCTGTAAAGATCGACAGCATAGAATTCATGAAGGTATTTAGAGAAGCAGGTACTTCAAATCTAATTGATTTAAGTGTTGGCAATGAAACTATGCCTGTTATTATAAAGTCTATTCAAAAAGACCCAATTAAAGCAAACATTATTCATGTTGATTTTCAAAGACTGGATATGAAAGAAAAAGTCAAAGTTGAAGTCCCTATAATTCTTCACAATAGAGATAAAATCAAAAAGCAGCCATCAGTATTGATGCAGATGATAGAAAACATTGAAATTGAGTGCTTGCCAGGCGATATACCTGAAGCGATAGAAATCAATGTCGAAGATTTAGACTTTAATGAGCCGATTAAAGTAAAGGATTTAGAGATAATGAAAAATCAAAACATCAGGGTGATCACAGACCATGATATGACAATATGCGTACTCAATAGACCAGTGGACTATAAAGAAGAGGAAGAAGAGACCGAAGTGTCTGAACCTGAGCTAGTTAAAGATGAAGAATAATTTGAGGCAGACCTTAAGGTCTGCCTTAATTTTTTCAGGAGGTGATAAAATGAAAGGCTTGGTCAGTGCATATATATCTCCTCATCCACCTATAATAATCGATAAGATTGGTAATGGCGAGGAGAAAAAATGCATAAATACGATAAATGGTTTAAGGGAAATAGCTGAAGACATTGAGAATAAAAAGCCTGAAACCATAATTGTAATAACTCCCCACGGGCCATTGTTTTCAGATGCCATAGCAATGTCCATAGGGGAAGAACTTTATGGAGATTTTGGAAATTTTGGACATAGTGAACTCAGATATCACTTTAAGAATGATTTAGAAATAGTAAAAGACATCTACGATATGGCGAAGAAAGAGAGAATTCAGACTGCTCTGATGAATAAAGAGATGTATGAGATGTATGGGTTGGAGGATACTCTTGATCACGGAGTATTGGTGCCATTGCACTTTGTAACTCAAAAATACACAGATTTTAAATTGGTGCACATAACATATGGGCTTTTATCTCCGATAGAATTGTATAAATTTGGCAAGATAATAGACAAAGCAGCGAAAGGGAAACGAAATATTTCTATCATAGCTAGTGGAGATTTATCACATAGACTGTCAGACAGCGGACCATATAGCTATAGTCCGAAAGGAGAAGAATTCGATAAAAAAATCATTTCTCTTTTTAAAAACAAAGACTTGACTGGCGTGTTGAGCTTTGACTTGGATTTAGCAAAAGAGGCTGGAGAATGTGGGCTGAGATCCTTTATGATCCTTTCTGGTGCATTGAGCCAGCATGACTTTATTCCTCGAATATTGTCATATGAAGGTCCTTTTGGAGTTGGGTACATGACTGCAATATTTGAGATATCAGCAGAAAATCCTAAAGATCATGTCGGTGAAATAAAAGAAAAAATAGATGAAAAAATGAAGATGAAGAGATCCAATGAGGATAAATATCAGAGATTAGCCAGAGAGAGTTTAGAGTATTACATTAATAATGGCAAATATATGGATATTCCTGAATATGTAGACAGTGAAATGTTGTCTTTGAGAATGCCAGTTTTTGTGTCGATAAAAAAATTCGGAGAACTTAGAGGTTGTATCGGCTCAACATCGCCAATAAAAAACAATCTTGCTGAAGAAATAATATATTTTGCGGTAGAAGCGGGAACAAAAGATCCAAGATTTCCACCTGTCACAGAAGAGGAACTTCCATTTTTGTCTTATTCAGTGGATGTGCTAATGCCAGCTCAAAAAGTAAAGTCGTTAAGCGAGCTTGATCCTAAAAAATATGGAATAATTGTTGAAAGCGGATTTAGGAGAGGGCTGTTGCTTCCAGATATCGAGGGAGTTGACACTGTTAGAGATCAGATACGAATAGCTCTAAACAAAGCTGGAATTGGCGAACATGAGAAGTACGATATATCAAAATTTGAAGTCATCAGACACGGATAGAGGTGTTTTGGATGAAAGAAGCCAAATTTTATGAAAATAAAGGGGAGCATGTACTTTGTACGCTTTGCCCACACAATTGTAAAATAGGCAATGGCTCAACCGGGGTATGTAAAGTCAGAAAGAACATAGATGGAGTATTGTACAGTTTGAATTATGAAAAAATAACTTCTGTTGCACTTGATCCAATTGAAAAAAAGCCACTGTTTCATTTCTATCCCGGCACGAAGATTTTTTCAATAGGAAGTTTCAGCTGTAATTTCAAATGCGACTATTGTCAAAATTACGAGATAGTTGAAGGAGCGGATTTGGCAATAGAATTAAACGTAGAAAGAATTGTGCAATTAGAAGAAGAATCAGATTCAATAGGCATGGCATATACCTACAATGAACCTACCATTTTTTACGAAATGGTTGAAGATCTAGCTAAAGAGATGAAAAACAGGGGAAAGAAAAATGTCCTTGTTACAAATGGGTATATAAATAATGAGCCGCTTATTAACATACTTCCGCTGATTGATGCTATGAACATAGACTTGAAGGCGATGACTGATGATTTTTACAAAAAAATATGCAAAGGACAGCTAGACCCGGTTCTTGAGACAATAAAACTAGCCGCTAGCAAGGCTCATGTAGAAGTTACAACGCTTTTAATCGATGATTATAATGCAAGCGAAGAAGAAATTGAGAAGCTTTCATATTTTCTCTCAAATATAGATAAAAATATCGTCTTGCATTTTTCGAGATATTTTCCACAGCATAAAATGACTAGACCAGCAACGAGTTTAAACACGCTAATTAGAGCTAAAGAGATAGCACAAAGACATCTAAACTATGTATATATAGGGAATGTGTTTGGATTTGACAACTCCACTTATTGTCCTAACTGTCATGCAAAATTAATTGACAGAAATTTAAAAATAGAGATAGTTGGGATTGATAAAAACAGGTGTATTCATTGTGGACAAAAGCTTCCTATCATATATTGATAAAAAAGTTTAGAAATAGTAAAATTTTTATTTAATTTTAGTAAGACATAAGTTATAATTAAAACATTGTTTATAAATTTATATTTTTAGGAGGTAGATCAATTCAAGATGAAAACACCTGTATTGGAAGCATTAACAAAACTTATGGAAGAAAATAGCGTTTCTTTCCACATGCCAGGACATAAGGGCAGAAACTCGCTTATTGAGTGGGGCAAATACATTCCTTACATCGACACAACTGAAACATTTGGAATGGACAACTTGCTTGAACCAAGGGGTATAATTAAAGAATCTCAAGAGTACGCTGCAAAAGTATTTGGCGCAAAGTCCACTATATACGCAGTAAATGGCTCTACTGGAAGTATACACATAAGCCTTGCCACAATCACAAAACCTGGAGATAAAGTTTTAATTCAGAGAAATTGTCATAAAGCAGTTTACAATGCTTTAATTATAAATAGATTGAATCCTGTGTATATTTATCCAAATTACAACGAAGATTACAATGTGTTGACGGGAGTATATCCAGAAGACATAGATGAGGCTTTGGCTAATGATAAAGACATCAAGGCTGTAGTTTTGACATATCCAAATTACTATGGAGTATGTTCGGATCTAAAAACCATTGCGGAAATAGTTCACAAGCACAACAGAATACTGATGGTTGATGAAGCTCACGGGCCACATCTCACATTCTCAGACAAATTGCCAATGTCAGCACTCGAAGCTGGAGCAGATATAGTAATTCAAAGCACCCACAAGACTTTGCCAAGCTTTACGCAAACTTCTTTAATTCATGTTGGATCTGACAGGATAGATTTGAATAAATTGAGAGATAGATTTCAACTCTTTACCACTACAAGCCCATCATATTTATTTACATTGTCAAATGAGATAGCTATTGCGTATATGGATGGTGAGGGCAGAGAAAAACTTGATTACACGATAAGAAAAGTTGACGAGGTCATCGAAAGGCTTAAGAAAATCGACAGGGTAAATGTGTTTACAGGCGATGAAAACGACGAAACAATATATGCCAAGGACAACACCAAGATACTCATAAGCATAGATGGAATGACTGGATCTAATTTAAAGAAAAAAATGTATGAAGAGTATAACATAAGACTGGAGATGGCTGATTATTATTATGCTTTAATGTTGACTAGCGCCATGAATACAGAAGAAGATTTTGAAAGAGCGGTAGAAGCTATTGAACATATAGCAAAGAATGAGCCATATGAAGAAATATACAAAGTCAGCATCAAAATGCCAACTCCAAAGATGAGAACATTACCTTCTGAAGCATACTTTAGTTCAAAACAACAAATAAAGTTGGAAGATGCTGTGGGTAGAATTGCGGCAGCGCCTGTTATTCCTTATCCACCTGGAATTCCTCTAATGGTTCCTGGAGAAGAAATAACCAAAGAGATATCTGAACACCTATCTTTCTTGATGGAAAACGGAATCGAAGTAGTGGGGCTCATGGGTGAAAACAAGGATAGCATCGTAGTTGTAGAATAGGAGCTGTTTAAATGAAAGGCTTATTTATAACACTTGAAGGGCCAGACGGCTCTGGAAAATCAACTGTTGCAAACTTACTTGGAGAGTATTTTGAAAAACTGGGTATAGATTGTATTATAACCAGAGAACCTGGTGGAACTCAAATTGGTGAAAAAATACGGGATATAATAGTCGACAATGAGAACAAGGCAATGGGAGCGGAAACAGAAGCGCTTTTATTTGCCGCATCTCGTGCTCAACATGTTCATGAGAAGATATGCCCAAGTTTAGAAGAAGGCAAAGTCGTAGTATGCGATAGATTTTTATTTTCGAGTCTAGCTTATCAAGGCGTAGGAAGAGGACTTGGAGTAGAGAGAGTAAAGATGATAAATGAATTTGGGCTTAGGGGAGTAAAACCTGATTTAATAATATTTTTCGATTGTGATCCAACTCTGACTATCCTCAGAAAAACAAAAGCCGGAGGAGACAGGTTGGAATTATTAGGAGACAAATTCCACGAGAGAGTCTATGAAGGTTATAAAGAGATAATCAAAATGTATCCCGAAAATGTTGAGATAGTCGATGCTAGAAGACCAATAAGAGAAGTGTATAAGGAGGTAGTAAAGCTCATAGATGCACTTCTTGAGAAAACGGAGGGATTAAAATGAAACTTATAATAGCCATAGTTCAAGACCAAGATGCGCCTAGCCTATTAGAAGAATTGATGGATAAAGATTTTAGAGTTACAAAATTAGCTTCCACAGGAGGGTTTTTGAAGGCGGGCAATACAACTCTTTTAAGTGGCGTGGAAGATGATAAAGTCGATGAAGTTTTAAAGATCATAGAAGACAACTGCAAGACGAGAGATATAACCACATCACTTCTTACAGTGACTATGCCGGGAGACACTTATATGCCTTACCCATTGGAAGTTAGAATAGGAGGAGCAACTGTATTCATAGTAAATGTAGAAAAATACTTGCGAATCTAGGAGGAAAATCATGAAATTAATCATAGCTATAATACAGGACGAACATGCGAATAAAGTCATAAGAGAATTAACTGACAGCAAATTTAGAGTCACAAAATTGGCTTCTACAGGCGGGTTTCTAAAATCGGGAAACACCACACTTTTGATCGGTTCAGAAGATGACAAGATAAATCTTGTAGAGGAGATATTCAGAAAGAACTCATCTGACAAAAATGTGGAACTGGATAAAAAAGAAGTCAATGTATCTGCAAATTTATTTATAGTGCCTGTTGAGGATTATAGAAAGTTTTAGTGGTGAGAGAATGAACTACGATGATATTATAGGCCATAAAACAGAGATAGAAAGCCTTCAAAGAGCTATTAAAAATGACCATATAAGCCATTTCTACCTCTTTGAAGGCGAAAAAGGAATAGGCAAAAAAGCAACTGCAAAGGTCTTTGCAAAACACATATTGTGCAAAGCTAAAAAAGATGATGGACCTTGTGGCGTTTGCAGTTCGTGCAGAAAATTTGAATCTGGTTCCCACCCTGATTATTTGGAGATAGCTCCTAGCAACGGAATGATAAGAAAAAATGAAATAGATAATCTGATTAAGCAGATCTCTTTTAGCCCATTTGAGTCAGCAAAAAAAGTTATTTTAATCGACGATTGCGAGAAGATGAATAAAGAAAGCCAAAATGCACTCTTAAAGACTTTAGAAGAACCACCAAGTTACATAAATATAATACTTGTAAGCTCCAACCCTAAACTGATCCTTAATACAATAATTTCTCGAGCAGAGAAAATTCATTTCAAATCTATCAATGCCAATGACATGGTAGAATTTTTGATTAAAAAAGAGAATATTCCACTGGAAAGAGCTAGGATTATATCAGACTTCTCTCAAGGCTCTATCGGCAGAGCCTTTGAGCTTATCAAATCGGATGAGTTCATTGAGCTAAGAGATGATGTGATAAGACTAGTGGATTATTGTATTTTTGGCAGGGAGTATGAAGTGTTTGAAATGAGTGAAAAGCTTGCCAAAACAAAAGAGATTTCAGAAAATGTGCTGTTGATACTGCTTCTATATCTTAGAGATGTCTACTTTTATAAATTTACTCAAAATGACAGATTTTTGATAAACAAAGATAAGGTTGATCTAATTAAAAAACATTCTATTTTGGAATTTGAGAAAATAAATGATATAATAAAGAAAATATATTTTACTAAAGAGAGCATCGATTTAAATGTAAATAGAGAGCTCTTGATAGAGACCTTATTTTTCAACATACAGGAGGAGTATTGATGGTAAGAGTAGTTGGAGTGCGATTTAAAAAATCTGGAAAAATTTATTATTTCGATCCAGATGATTTAGATATAAAGCAGAATGACTTTGTCATAGTAGAGACAGCAAGAGGGATAGAGTTCGGATTAGCTGTGATTGGGCCAAAATTGGTTGATGAGTCCGAGATAGTGGCACCACTTAAAAAAGTGATTAGAATTGCCACCGATGAAGACTTTGAAAAATACAGAGAAAATAGAGCAAAAGCTAAAGAAGCTTTAAAGATATGTGAAGAAAAGGCAAAAGAGCATGGACTAGACATGAAGCTAATCGATGCCGAATACACATTTGACGAGAATAAAGTCATATTTTACTTTACAGCTGACGGAAGAGTTGATTTTAGAGAATTAGTTAAGGACTTAGCGTCAATTTTTAGGATGAGAATCGAACTAAGACAAATTGGCGTAAGAGATGAATCTAAGATGATAGGGGGGCTAGGGCCATGTGGGCAACCTGTATGTTGCTCTAGATTTTTGTCGGAATTCACACCAGTTTCAATAAATATGGCAAAAGAGCAGAGCTTATCTTTGAATCCTGCAAAAATATCAGGTCTTTGCGGCAGACTCATGTGCTGCTTAAAGTATGAAGAAGAAGCTTATAAAGACATATTGAAGTACATGCCCGAAATAGGTCAAATAATTGAAACTGAACTAGGCGAAGGAGTCGTTGTGGATAGACAAACCATACAGAGCAAAGTAAAGGCAAAAGTAAAATTGGAAGATGGCACCGAAGACCTATTGTACTTTGACTTAAAAGAAATTCAAATAACCGATAAATTTGACCCAAGCTATAAAAAGGCAGAAGAAAAAATCGAAGAAGAATTTAAATTATTAGAAGAATAATTATTTGCTTTTAATTTTAATGTTTTTCTGTTAGAATATAGTCAAACAATAAAACATCTTGGAGGTGTAAAGAAATGGCATACAAAATTACTGAAGACTGCATCGCATGTGGAGCATGCGAACCAGAATGCCCAGAAGGAGCAATAAGCCCTGGCGACATCTATGTTATAGACCCAGCAAAATGCACTGACTGTGGGACTTGCGCTAGTGTTTGCCCTGTTGATGCACCACAACCAGAGTAGTACTTATTAAACTAAAAGACCCTTTTGGGTCTTTTTGTGTATTAGGAGAGTTATATGGAATATAAAAACATACAAATAGATTATGTGCCAGGAACCAATTATAAAATATATCAAGACAGAAGCAACTTTTCTTTTGGAGTTGACTCCATAATTCTCACGAGCTTTGCGAATCCAAAAGGGATAGTTTTCGACTTGGGAACGGGAAATGGCATTATACCACTGAGAATCGCAGACAGAATTAAGATACAGAAGATATATGGAGTAGAAATACAAAAAGAAGTTTATGAACTTGCAAAAAAGAGCATTGAGATTAACAATTTAACTGATAAAATAGAATTGATAAATGAGGATATAAACAATTTGCCTGATTTATTTCCAAAAGCATTTGCCGATACTATAATCACAAATCCACCGTACATGAAGTTGGGAAACGCGCTGATAAACGAGAGCTCAAACCACGCAATCGCAAGGCATGAAATACACATATCTCTAGAAAAACTAATTGAGATTTCTAATTACTTATTAAAGCCAAATGGAAAGTTTTTTATGATACACAGGCCGAATAGAATGGTAGATGTGATGTATCTCATGAGGTACTATAAAATCGAACCCAAGCGCATGAGAATGATAAAACCAAAGCCTTCCTCCAACCCAAATTTGTTTCTGATAGAAGGAGTAAAAGGAGGCAACAGGGAATTGAGAGTGCTAAATGAATTATGTGTGTACGATGAGGAAGATAAATACACCAAAGAAATACTAGAAATGTATAAGTAGGAGATAACTATGGCAGGAACACTATATATTTGTCCAACCCCTATTGGAAATTTAGGCGATATGACATTTAGAACAATAGATATATTGAAAAAAGTAGACTTGATTGCAGCTGAGGACACAAGGCATTCGATAAAGCTATTGAACCATTTTGAAATCAAAAAACCTATGACGAGCTACCATAAATACAATATCGCACATAAAAGCGATTACTTAATCAATAAATTAAATGAAGGACTAGACATTGCCCTGATTTCAGATGCAGGCATGCCTGGGATATCCGATCCTGGAGAAGAGCTCATAAGACTAGCCGTTGAAGAAGGCATAAATGTAGTAGTGCTGCCCGGACCAAGTGCATTTTTATTGGCTTTAGTGAAGTCTGGACTTCCGACAAATAGATTTTGCTTTGAAGGGTTTTTGCCTTCGAAGAGCAATGAGAGGAAGAAAAAACTATTAGAAATAAAAGAGGAAGAAAGGACGATTGTGTTTTATGAAGCGCCTCATAGGATCGTCGAGCTATTGGAAGATATGCTAGAGGTATTTGGGGATAGACTGATCTCTGTTTCTAGAGAATTGACAAAGATGTATGAAGAAACATTAAGAGGCACTATAAGCGAAATTCTTGAAGAAATTAAGAAAAGAGCATTAAAAGGTGAAATAGTGGTTGTAGTTGAAGGATATAAAAGAATTGAAAGTGAAATTGACATTAAAGCTGAGCTAGAAAAGCTAAGAGCAAAGGGAATATCAAACAAAAAGGCAGTCGAGATGGTGGCGAAAGAATTCAATTTACCAAAAAACAAAGTTTACAAAGAAAGCTTGGAAAAATAAAACTAAAGCACTTATTTCTAAGTGCTTTAGATCCCTATTTTTTAGATAATTCCTTAATGCAATTAGGGCAAACATTTTTGCCTTTGTACTCGATGACATCTTTAGTTTCATTACAGAAAACACAAGAAGGAGAGAACTTTCTCAAGATTATTTTGTCGTCTTCTACGAAGATTTCCATAGGATCTTTTACATCGATGTCTAAAGTTCTTCTTAACTCTATTGGAATTACAACTCTGCCGAGCTCATCAACTTTTCTAACTATGCCTGTTGATTTCATATTACCACCTCCTGTGGATTTACATAACTACTTACTATAAGATTAACATATTTGTAAAATAAAGTCAATGCTTTTTCATAATAAAATATTAAAGTAGGTGCGGATATGCTTTCTATAAATGATGAATTAAAAACAAAGCTTACAGACTTGAATGGAGAAATCGCAAAGAAATATTCACCAATATTAAACAACAACTTAGACATGAAATTATTTTTGGAACAAAATATTGGGACTATAGTAACACTTAAAAAACTTGATGATAAAGAACTAGCTAGAATAAAAGAAAAAGGTGGACTTATAGCGGTAGACGGCTCTACAAATAGAAAAGGGGGAAGCTTTCCCCATTATATTGAACTGTATCAAGGGCTGGCAAAGTCGACAAATCCAGATGTAGACGATGTGTATCTTACAGATATTTATACGCCTATATTGTCAGAAATAAAAGAAAATCCACTTGAAGATGTAGAATTGGAAACAGATGAAAAAAACTGGAGATTAGCCCAAATCGAAGTTAAAACTGCACTTGAAAGCGTGAAAAAGAAAACGCCTTATGCTTTGGTGATGGATGGAGGGCTTATAAGGTATACAATTTATGCAAAAGAGCTTTGGAAAGAGTTGGTAGAATACTGTCTGTTAAATGATGTGATACTATTTGGCACGATTAAAGACATTAAGACGAAAATCATCGGAGAAGAGATTAAAAATAGATATGAAGATTTAAAAGGACTTATATATGATAGAGAAGTACTATTTGGCCAACTTCAGTACAAAGAAATGCTAGTCATATACGATGAATTAAATAAAAAAGAGCAGAGCGGCTTTAGCTCGGGATTTTTGAGAAGTTCAAAAAGCCCAAATGTAATTGGCATAGATATAATCGAGGAACAAAGACATCTCCTAGTTGACATGGCAAGACTTGTCTTAACATTAACACCTGAAAATTCTAGAGGAGTTCCACTGTTTCTTGACATTGTGGATAAAGAGGTAAAAATAAGCGATGATTTAATAAAAGCTCTATTAGAGAAGTATTTAGATAGAGACATATACGAGAGATTATTTGTGTCAGAAAGAGATAAGAGAAATCTTTAAGGGGTGAAAAGATGAAAGTATTGGGAATAACTACGCAACAAGAATTTTATGTAGGCTCAAAGGAGCGAAACTTTAGGATCAATGAATTCCTAGTTGTTGAAGATAGACAGGGTGATTTAATAGGGGAAGTGGTTGAAGCTGAGACATTTAACAGATACATACCGCTAAATGTATATGGGGATTTTGTGGATGCTTCTGTCATAGAAAGCATGAAAGCACTAGGTTATGATGTGGATGAAGAAACGATATATGTTGCGAAGCTCAGATTGCTGGAGGAAGCTCTATACCCTGTTGAAACTGGCTCTGATGTCCGAATTCCAAGATTTAGTGAAATAAAGAATTTGATGCTAAGAACCAGAAAAGAAGATGGACTATGCTTAGGAGTTATACGAAATACAGATAGCCTATATGATGAGTGCGAAGATGAATTCAAAGATTTACTCTATACTTTTGAAGAGAGAGGCTTAGTGAAGCAGAGAGAGTTGCCATATATTATGGATTTAAAGTCGATGCACCACTATCCACACATTGGAGTTTTTGGCGGATCCGGCTCGGGGAAATCTTTTGGACTTAGAGTTCTATTAGAAGAGCTGATGCAAAAAGAAATTCCCACAATTGTATTAGATCCCCACTATGAAATGGATTTTTCCGATTGCCCAGATTATTTTAAAGATGAAAAAAGAGACTTTAATGGAAGCTTCAAATGTCTGCAAGTAGGAGTTCATGTAGGAGTTAAATTTGAGGATTTAACTGCTGGGGATTTAAAAAATCTGTTGGATGCTTCAAGCCCTCTTTCAGATGCTATGAACAATGTTGTAGATGTGTTATTTAAAAACAAAGACTCGTATCTGAGCTTTTCCAATAGACTACAAGCCCTTACGGAAGCTCAAGAGGAAGGATCTGTGCAGAGGATACAACAAAAGATTGAAACTGCTAAAAACAATGATGAAAAAGAAGCTTGGGAGTTAAGAAAAGAGCTCTTCATGCAATACGACAAGACATGTCCCTATAATTCTGTAAAGGGTATTCTATGGAGATTGAGAAGGCTATATAATGAAGGCATATTTTCCAAGGATTCAAGGGATATAGAGAATTATTTAAAGGATGGATTTTTGGTTGTAATTCAAGGCAACACCAGAATTTTACAAGTATATAGCACATATTTGTTAAACAACATCTATCATAAGAGGAGAGAATATAAAGACGCTCAATACAAAAGAGTTGAGGCCCCTTATTTTCCGCCATTTATAGTTGTGACTGATGAAGCTCATAATTTTGCACCCAAGGGATATGACTCCCCTTCAAAATCCATATTGAAAGAAATTTCTCAAGAAGGAAGAAAATACGGTGTCTTTCTAGCTCTAGCAACTCAAAGGCCCACACTTTTAGACGAGACAATAACTGCTCAATTAAACACTAAACTCATTTTTAGAACTGTTCGTGCATCAGATATAGACACTATTAAAGAAGAAACGGATATAACGAGCGAAGAAGCCAAGAGATTGCCTTATTTAAGGACAGGAGATGTCTTTATATCTTCTGCAGTGGTGGGACGCACGATTTTTGCGAGAATAAGAGCTGCATATACGATAAGTCCTCATACCCAAAATCCATTTGATGAATTAAGACAAAAAAAGGATGAAGACGATGAGAAATTCATGAGAATAATATCAAATAAACTTCCTATTTCAGAAATGGATCTTTTAAATGCGGTTATGGAAATAGAAAGAGATGAAAAGATAACATTAGCACAAGATGAATTAATACAGAAGTTAGAAAATCTCTATAAAAAGAATTTAATAGGAAGAGAATCTACTCCTTTTGGGTATAGATATATCAAACTTTAATTTAAATTGTAGCTAAGGAGGGCGAATAAATGACTGATTTAAAATACTACTACCCTAAAGAAGGAGAACTAGACGCATATTTATTTCATGAGGGCACTTTTTATAAAGCTTATGAGTTTATGGGCGCTCATCCATACAAAAAGAGAAATTTTCACGGATATAGATTTGTAGTATGGGCACCTAGAGCTAAAGAAATATATCTGACAGGAGATTTTAACGATTGGAATGAAACCTCTCTCCCAATGCAAAGAATAGAAAACAGCGGCCTTTGGCATATAGCGGTTGAGGGAGTTGAAGAATACGACAAATATAAATATAGAATCATCACAGAGTATGGTGAAGTGAGGTATAAAGCTGATCCTTTCGCTTTCCACTCGGACACAAGACCGCTTACCGACTCAAAAGTATACGATATAAAAGGCTTTAAATGGGACGACAGAGAGTGGCTTAAGAAAAGAGGGAAAAACCTATACAACAGGCCAATTTCGATATATGAAGTGCATTTGCTGTCTTGGAAGCAAAAAGAAGGCGGCGTAGTGTATTCTTATAGGGAACTTGCCAAGGAATTAGTAAGTTATGTCAAAAAAATGGGTTATACTCACATAGAGCTATTGCCCATAACAGAACATCCTCTAGATGCTTCGTGGGGATATCAGACAACTGGATATTTCGCGCCTACTAGCCGTTTTGGAACACCTAAAGATTTTATGTATTTTGTAGATGAATGTCACAAAAATGACATTGGAGTCATATTGGATTGGGTGCCAGCACATTTTTGCAAAGATGACTTTGGATTAGCAAGATTTGATGGTACATATTTGTATGAGTCGTTGGATAGAGCTAAGGCAGAAAACGAGCAATGGGGCACTCTAAACTTTGACTATTCAAAGCCCGAAGTCCATTCTTTTTTAATCTCCAATGCTATTTACTGGCATGATTATTATCACATAGATGGACTTAGAATTGACGCCGTAGCGTATATGCTCTATTTAGATTTTGGAGGGAAGAACTTAAGAAACATCTATGGAGGCAGAGAGAACCTAGAAGCTATAGACTTTATAAAGAAGTTAAACACCACAGTTTTCAAATACTATCCAGATACGATGATGATTGCTGAGGAATCCACCGCGTGGCCAAAAGTCACATATCCAGTTGAAGATGGTGGGCTTGGATTTAATTTCAAGTGGAACATGGGTTGGATGAATGACATATTAAAATATATGGAACTTGACCCTCTCTTTAGAAAAGACCATCACAATGCCCTCACTTTTAGCATGATGTATGCATTTTCAGAAAACTATATTTTGCCTTTAAGCCATGACGAAGTTGTCCATGGGAAAAAGTCTTTAATAGATAAAATGCCGGGTTATTACGAGGATAAATTTGCAAATTTAAAGTTATTGTATCAGTACATGTATGCTCACCCTGGGAAAAAACTTTTGTTCATGGGAGGGGAATTCGGTCAATTCATAGAATGGAGATTTTACGAGAGCTTGGAGTGGCATTTGTTAGGCTATGAAAAACACCAGAAACTCCAAAAATTTGTACAGGACTTGAATAAATTATATAAAGAGGAATCTTGCCTTTATGATATAGATAATAGTTATGAAGGCTTTACATGGATTGAACACGAAAATTATTTAGAAAGCATAATCTCATTTGAGAGAATAAATAAAAAAGGGGAAAGACTTATTGCGATATTTAATTTTACTCCTGTGCCAAGGGAAAACTACCCTATTGGAGTGCTTGAAGAAGGAGTTTATCAAACATTGCTAACAAGCGATCACCAAAGATATGGAGGCAATACTAAGAGAGTTAAGAGCTACAAGACAAAAAATGAGTCTTTTCATGGCAGAGATCAAAGCATAAGGGTTGATTTACCTCCTCTTGGAGGAATGTATCTTAAGAAAAGAGAGTCAAAAATCTAGGAGGGATAATATGAAAAAAGGCAAAATTGTAGCCATGCTTTTAGCAGGTGGACAGGGAACTAGATTAAAAGAGCTCACTAAAAACATAGCAAAACCTGCGGTTCCATTTGGAGGCAAGTACAGGATCATCGACTTTGCGCTTAGCAATGCAGCAAACTCTGGGATTGAAGACATCGGGGTATTGACTCAGTACAAACCATTTATATTAAACTCTCACATAGGAATAGGAACAGCTTGGGATTACGACAGAAATGTAGGGGGGTTAAGAATACTCCAACCATTCATGTCGGAAAAAGGCGGCAGATGGTACAGAGGGACTGCAAATGCAATTTATGAAAATATGAATTTCATAGATGAATTAGACCCAGAATATGTGCTTGTACTTTCTGGCGACCATATCTATAAAATGAATTACAACGATTTGTTAGATGCGCATAAACAAAAAAATGCCGATGTAACTATAGCTGTGCTTACTGTGCCATGGGAAGAAACAAATAGATTTGGAATAATCAATGTAGATGATGACAATAGGATAGTTGAATTTGAGGAAAAACCAAAAAAAGCCAAGAGTAATTTAGCGAGTATGGGAATATATATGTTCAATTGGCCAATACTTAGAGAATATTTAATTAAAGACAATGAAGACAAGACTTCAGATAATGATTTCGGCAAAAATGTACTTCCACTTATGCTCAGAGAAAATAAAAAAATGTACACTTGGGAATTTAAAGGGTACTGGAAAGATGTTGGTACAGTAAAGAGCTATTGGGAAGCTAATATGGATTTATTAAATCCTGACAACACTTTAAACCTTTATGATAGAGATTGGAGAATATACACTAGGACAAGAAATCTCCCTCCTCAATATATTCACAAATCATCTAAAGTAATAAACTCTATGATAAACGAAGGGTGCTATATTGAAGGAACGGTTGAAAAGAGTGTGCTCTTCGGAGATGTAATAGTTGAAAAGGGAGCAGTCGTCAAAAATTCTGTAATATTGTCCAATTCGGTGATAAAAAAAGACGCAAAAGTTTACAATGCAGTGGTAATGGAGGATGTTACAGTCGAAAGCGGTAAAGAAATTGGGCTGGATGATGGTTTTAAGATTTACATGGTAACAAATGACAAGGTAGTAGCAGAATAAGGAGGGAGAAAAATGTTAAGAAGCCTTGGGATTATAAGCACTGCAAATATAGAAAACAACTTTGGAGTACTCTGCAAACACAGACCTGTCTATATGCTGCCTTATGGCGGCAGGTATAGGCTGATAGACTTTAGCCTATCGAATATGGTCAACCATGGCATCAGGACTGTTGCAGTATATACAGGAGAGAAGATAAGGTCTACAATGGATCACCTTGGAGATGGCAAACCATGGGATTTAAACAGGAGAATAAATGGGCTTTACATTGTACCTCCGATAACACAGGATTACACCATAAGCAGATATGGAGATATTCCACAGTTTTTTAGTACTTTAGAGTTTATTGAACAAGTAAAAGAGAAGGTAATTTTAATAAATGAACCCAATATAATTGCAAAGGTGGATCTAGACGATGCGATGGAGCATTTTCTTGAAACCGACGCAGACATAACATTGTTCTACAAGAGAATACATGATCCATTAGGAAACTATATAAATTGTGAAAAGATAAGTATTTCTGAAGATGGAGATATGATAAATATAGGTTTAAATCTTGGAACGGAAATTGACTTTAACATGTATTTGAGAATGGGATACATCAAAAAAGAAGTGTTTGTAAAACTTGTAAAAGAGTCGATTGAAAAAGGAGATGCAGATTACATCCAAGAAGCAATCATAAAAAACAGACATAAATACAAGATAAATAGCTACGAGTTCAAAGGGCATGTTGAAAACATCAGAAATCTAAAGACTTATTATGATGCAAATATGAATTTATTGAAAAGAAATATATCAAATGCAGTTTTTCAAGAAAATGGAGTTGTGCTGACAAAGACGAAAGACGAACCCTCAACTATATACACAGACAGTGCACAAGTTCAGAATTCATTAATTGCAAATGGATGTATAATTGAGGGAAAAGTCGAGAACTCAATCATATTCAGAGGTGTAAGAATAGGCAAAAATGCCATAGTTAGGAATTCCATCATCATGCAAAAGTCGGAGATATTAGAAAATGCTTCTGTTGTAAACTCAATCTTAGATAAACAAGTCATCATAACAGAAGGAGTAAGGATAGCAGGCACAAGATCTATACCTTATGTAGTTGAAAAAAATCAGATAATCGGAAGGGATTGAAGCAGTATGAATATAGTATATGTATCCTCTGAAGCAGCGCCATTTATTAAAACTGGTGGGTTGGCTGATGTTGCAGGATCATTACCTAAAGCTATTAGAAAAAAAGGACAAAAAATATCATTAGTTCTTCCTTTGTATTCTCAAATTGATGATAAATACAGAGAAAAAATGGTAAAAGTAAAACACTTCTATGTCGATTTACAATGGAGACATATTTACGCAGGTGTCTTTAGATACGAAGATGATGAACTAGATGTGTATTTTATTGACAACGAATATTACTTTAAAAGAGAAGGCCTTTATGGGCATTTTGACGATGGCGAGAGATTTACATTTTTTAACAAAGCAGTCTGCCAGCTGTTAAAAGAGCTCAATTTAAAGCCGGACATAGTGCACGCAAATGATTGGCATACAGGATTACTTCCGCTTTATATCAAGGACTTTGCAAAGGGAGATCCATATTATAAGGACATAAAGACAGTCTTTACAATTCACAATTTAAAATACCAAGGCGTCTTTGACAAAGAAGTGCTTTCAATAGCGGGTTTAAGCTTTGAGTATTTCAACATGGACGGGTTGGAGTTTTACGACAAAGTCAATTTTTTAAAAGCTGGGATAGTATATTGCGATGCTTTGACTACTGTATCAAAGACTTATGCAGAAGAGATAAGATATGATTTTTATGGAGAAAATCTCCAAGGCATCATTAGAAAACACGAAAATAAACTAGTTGGCATTGTCAATGGAATAGATTATGAAATTTATAATCCTGAAACAGATAAGAACATACCTTTCAACTATTCTATAAACAATCTGGAAAACAAGAAGAAAAACAAATTAGAATTGCAGAAGCTATACAATTTGCCGCAAGACGAAAACATACCGCTAATATCGGTTGTATCTAGACTTGTAAGCTCAAAGGGATTTGATCTTATAAGATATATATTGGAAGAGTTATTGAAAGAAGAAATTCAGTTTGTGGTCTTGGGGACTGGTGATAGAGAGTATGAAGAAATGTTTAAAATGTACGCGTGGAAATATGAAGCTAAACTGAGTGCGCATATATATTTCAACCAGAAGGAATCCCATTTAGTGTATGCAGGTTCAGATATATTTCTCATGCCATCGCTGTTTGAACCTTGTGGAATATCTCAGCTCATAGCCATGAGATACGGAACAATTCCAGTAGTAAGAGAAACAGGCGGCCTTAAGGATACCGTCATTCCATACAATAAATACACACAAGAAGGCACTGGCTTTAGTTTTGCAAATTACAATGCACATGAGCTTCTATTTTCGATAAAAGAAGCGCTGAGCTTGTATAAAGACAAGGATAAATGGAAGAATTTAGTCATACAAGCGATGAAAGCAAAACACGACTGGGAGAATTCGTCAATAGAGTACATCAAATTATACGAATTTCTTTTAAAACAATAGAAGGTGAATGGATGCAAAAAGATTTAAATTATATACGACAAGACATACAAGACATTCTCTATCAACATCAAGCAACAGTACTGGAAGAGGCATCGATTGGTGAAATATACAGAGCGACTTGCTACTATTTGAGGCAGACTATAGGGAAGAACTTATATGAGACAGAAAAATCAATGGCCGATGACAAGATAAATGTATTTTTGTCGCTTGAATACTTGCCTGGAGATTTACTGGCTAAACACATTAATTACATGGGAATTTCAAATGACATTCAAAATGCATTATCTAAAGAGGTTGTAAATCTAAAATCTCTATTGGAAGAAGACAAGAGCATAGAACTCGGAAAAAGCTACATGGGAATATATACAGATTCTTTAATGGACAGTTTTTCTAATCTAAAGATAAACTGCATAGGCTATGGACTATTATATAGAGATGGCTATTTTAAGCAGCTTGTAGATGAGGAAGGCCAGCATGAATTGCCAGATGACTGGTGGAGCAGGGGAAAAAATTGGCTCTATAAAAAAGAATTTAAATACTCAATTGACACATATGGCGAAGTTGAAACTCAATATAGAGATGGAAAATACAGGTTTAATCAGCTAAACACTAGCAAACTAAATATTAGATGCTATGATCTTCCATATATATCAAAAGGTACTGACTTTTACTTAAAGATAAGGCTCCTTGATGATGGGAATTACACAAATAGACTATTGCCTAAATCAACAACCCAGTCAGATAGAGAGAAAAAATTAGTACAAAGGTATATTTTGGTATCATCTAGTTTGAAAGATGCAATCAGAGAATATTTGGAAACAAACGAGGACATCAGAAAATTTTCATCATATTTTAGAATCTTGCTAGCAGATTCGAATTTGTTGATAGCATTGCCAGAATTTATGAGAATATTGCTGGATGAATACAATTTGGAGTGGGATGAAGCGTGGGAGCTAACGCAAAATACTTTCACATACATCAGATTGAAAGAAGACTATTTACAGACGGAAGGTAATCTCTTGATGAAAGTCCTTCCTAGAGTCTGGATGATTTTAGATGAGATCCATCATAGATATATTAAAAAAATCACTGCCGACAATCCAACTGGGGAAATAAAAGAAGAATCAATTCTATGGGACGGAGAGGTAAGGCTTATCAACTTGGCAAAAGCCACAAACACCAAGGTGGACACCATAAATCCTTTAATTGCGATATCACATAGAAAGTATTTAGAATATGGGAATCCTGAGTTGTTTGATTTTTTAAAAACCGCAACATCCGAGGATTTATCTAAAGACATTAAAAAAATAGACGGCATTTTAGATTTAGTCAATGATGTTAGTTTTGTTGAAGAAATTAAGAAAATAAAGCAAAGACATAAAATTAGATTAGCGCAAGAAATATTCAATCAATATAGGGTCAAGATAAATCCTTATCATCTATATGATGCCCACATCATTCAAATAGACGATAAAAACAGGCAATTGTTAGAGACTTTATACATCATATATGAGTATTTAAGGCTAATTGACAATCCTAACATAGATATTCTGCCAAAGGTTTTCTTTATTGCGGGGAAAGCTGATTCAAACGATAAAATTGGGAAACTCATTATTAAACTGATATTCAAATTATCACAAAAAATAAACAAAGACATGACTATCAAAGATAAGCTGAGATTGTTTTTCCTTGATGATGCCGCGTTAGATCGTTTAGGCAATATATATTCGGCAATCGATTTAGCAGAATCCCTTGCAACACCGACTAAAGAAAAAGTGAATGCTTTTAAACTCATAAGCATGGTAAATGGAAGCCTTGCAATGGGATCTAAAAACAAATATAATTTAAATTTCTTAAGTTATGCAAAAGACGGCGTATATCTTTTTGGATCTGAAGAAAAAGAAATACAGGAGATATATGAAAATAAAAATTACAACTCACAGGAATTGTACTATAAAAATGCCACTTTAAGAAAGAGCATAGACGCGTTAAATGGAGCGTATGGACTTTTTTTGCCAGATGAATTTAAAGAGTTATTTGATTTATTGATTAAATTTAATGATATAAATCTAGTTTTAAAGGACTTTGAAGATTATAAAAAAGTGAGAGAAAATATAGATAAAGATTTCTTAAATAAAGATATTTGGCATAAAAGGGCCATTTCGAACATAGCTTTGATCAAGGAATATTCTTCTGATTCAGTGGTAAAGAGCCAATTCGATTATTTATTTTAAAAAACGGAAGGGGTAACATAGTTTGGAAATGATTTCTAATAAAGAATTAGGAGCAATATACACCACTGAAAGGACTATTTTTAGGACTTTTGCTCCCGATAAAAACAATGTTAAGCTGAGGCTTTTTAAAGATGCGCTTAGCTTAGAGAGTAAAGAGTACAACATGAGAAAGGACAATGATGGTGTATTTGAAGTAGAGGTTTCGGGTGATTTAGATGAATACTTTTACACTTATATAGTTGAAAATGAATTTGAAGTGACAGACCCTTATTCGGTAGCTTCAAGCATCAATTCAAATAGATCGTGTGTGATAGATTTATCAAAGACGAATCCAGAAGGCTTTTTAGAACATCCAGAGCCTCCGATCATCAATCCCACAGACTCAATAATATATGAACTTCATGTTAAAGATTTTACATCTCATTCAACATCAAACATAAAGAACAAAGCTTCTTTATTAGGCATGACAGAAAACAACACAAGCTACAACGGCTATAAAACAGGGCTAGATCACCTATCTGAGCTTGGAATAACCCATGTTCATTTAATGCCGGTCTTTGATTATCTCACAGTAAAAGAGGACAGAGAGTTTACATTTGACGATGACAACTACAATTGGGGATATGATCCAGAGCTATACAATACAATTGAGGGAAGTCTCACACTTTATCCAGAAGAACCTAAAAAAAGGATTTATGAATTCAAAGAAGCCGTCATGGCATTCCACAAGAGAGGAATCAAAGTTGTTTTAGATGTTGTATACAACCATACTTTTAGAGGAAAGACCTCAAATTTTAATGTGCTGGCTACAAACTATTACTTTAGGCAATGGCCTGATGGAAGTTTTTCAAATGGATCAGGTTGTGGAAACGAATTTGATTCACAAAAGCCTATGGCTAGAAAATTCATCATCGACAGCCTAAAATACTGGGTAAATGAGTTTAGAGTGGATGGATTTAGATTCGATCTAATGGCACTAATCGATATCGACACGATCGAGTTGGCAGTAAAAGAATTGAGAGAATTAAAACCAGATATCCTGATATACGGGGAACCTTGGATGGCTGATAGAACACCACTGCCTTCAAATAAGACGACATCTAAAGGTACTCAATCAAAGGCATCTTTTGCTTTGTTCAATGACAACTTCAGAAATGCTATAAAAGGAGATAATGACGGATATTCATTGGGATTTGCACAAGGGAATCTAGATGAAAAAAGAAATGCGGAAACTGGGATAGCGGGCAGTATTTTTTACGATGAAGCGAGAATTGGCTTTACTCAAAAAGCTCGTGAAACCATTAACTACGTAAATTCACATGACAATTTAATTTTACAGGATAAATTATTGAAAGTTTTTCCTCAAAAGACTGAGGCGGAAATTAAAAAGTATAATAAATTCATACATTCGATATTGTTTTTATCTCAAGGCATACCTTTTATACATTCGGGAAACGAGTTTCTAAGGTCAAAGAATGGGCATCACAACACTTACAATGCTCCTTTGAGCATCAATGCGGTAGACTGGTCGCTTAAAGAAAAGAACATAGATGTATTCAATTATATAAAGGACTTGATTGAGTTTAGAAAATCTCATTCAGCATTTAGACTAGACAATGGAGAAGAGATAAGGGATAGATTAAAGTTTTTCGACCATGTCGAGTATTGTCCAACAATAGCTTACACAATCAAAGAAAATGGGAATTACATTCTAGTTGTTCACAATGCAAATTCAACTCCGTGTTTGCTCACTTATCAAATCCTAAAAAAACACATCGTTGAAAAATACAAAGACGAATTTAAAGACATGACTGTTGATCTCATATTTGATGAACACGGAATTGTAAGAAACAACACAAATCTAAATCACGCTAATGGAGTACAAACACAGGCAATTTCAACATATGCATATAAAGTAAAAACAATTAGATAAAAAAAATTCGGGACTGATCCCGAATTTTTACTCTAGAATGTAAACTTTCACTTGTCTTCTGCCAAAATTTTTAACTTCCCAAGATGTTTTAAAGAATAAATCTATTTTGTTGCCTTTAATGGCTCCTCCTACATCTTCAGCTATAGCAAATCCATAATCTTTAGATCCATCGAGTGACTCTATGTAGAGCCTTGTGCCTAGAGGGATTACTCTTGGATCTACAGCAACTGTTCCAGGACGAGCATAAGTGCCTGTAGCAGTTAAACCGTAACCGGCTTGACCAGGATATTTTCCTGTACTTGCATATGAATTATCATATGCTGTGGCAGTCATGATAATTGACTTTTTAAATCTTGTGCTGCCACGTGATGTAGTAATGACATTTTTCGTTCCTTTTTCAACGACTTGAGTCACTGGTTCTTCGATGATCTTATCACTTAAGACTACGCTCGATACGAGGATACCATTTACATATTTTTCCTTTACTTGAGTTCTCTTCAAACCTTCTTTTCCCTTTTGAAGCGTTTTTAGAGTTCCTATCTCCATTTTAGAATTAGAAATAACTTGTTTTTCAAAAGGTAATTTTGTATCTGTGGTTATGATTTTTTCTTCTACTCTGTAAACTTCAATCTCTCCATTGTCAGTTACAGCAGCATTTAATGCAGGGTCAGTCTCATCCTGCGAATTTAATTTTATATCAGCTTCTCTTAAAATGTCTTTAGTAATTGTTTCGATGGTGGTTATTTTTATGCTCTTACCATCTACTTTAATAGTGTAATCTTTTGGATTTTTTATGATAATCTCTAAGTTGTTTTCAAGCTCTGTGTCTAGTGAAGGACTTACATAAGCACCTTCTTCAACAACAATTCCCTCTTCATCAATTAACTCTTTTACCGTCTGTGAGTAAGTGGTTAAAGTTTTAACTTCACCATCTACATTTAAAGTGACATCGCTTTTTTGTAAAAATGTCATTCCCAAAGACAGCAACATTGCTATAGCTAAGAGTACGAGGACTGTGATTTTACTGAATGAATCAGTTTTTAATCTGTCCATACTTTCCTCCTTAATTTTATTACAAAAAGATTAAACTTTGTAACCCTTTTGTAACTTTTTAGACTATTTTAGTATTCTAAACGATTATTCAAAACTTGTCAAATTTTTGAGTAAATAGACGTAATATTCTAAAAAATACGACTGTTCATTATCTTGACAAAGCTCATAGATTAGCTATAATATAGATATTAATACGATGGCGAATCCTTCGTCTCCATTGAGAGAGAAGGTTTTTTTATTAAGGCTAAGGGAAGGAAGATGGAAATGAATAAATATTATCTCACTACACCGATTTATTATCCGAGCGACAATCTTCACATAGGGCATACTTACACTACTATTGCTGCAGATACTATAAAAAAATACAAGAAATTAAAAGGATTTGATGTGTTTTTTACTACGGGCACTGATGAACATGGTCAAAAAATCCAAGAAAAAGCTAAAGAAAATGGAGTTACACCTAAAGAATATGTAGATGGCATAGTGGAAGACATAAAGAAACTCTGGGAGACACTTGAGATTGACTACGATTTTTTCAGGAGATCTACTGATCCCGACCACGAAAAAACTGTACAGAAAATCTTCACAAAACTGTATGAAAAAGATGAAATATACAAATCGTTTTACGAAGGCTACTATTGTACTCCGTGCGAGTCTTTCTGGTCAAAGAGCCAATTGGTGGATGGCAACAAATGTCCTGACTGTGGGAGGGAAACTCACATAGAAAGAGAGGAAACCTACTTTTTCAGGCTCTCAAAATACAGAGATAAACTTTTAAAATTCTATGAGGAAAACCCAGATTTCATTCAACCTGAATCAAGGAAAAATGAAATGATAAATAATTTTCTCAAAGATGGACTCGAAGACTTAAGCGTATCTAGAAGCACATTTGACTGGGGAATAAAAGTACCTTTTGACGAAAAACATGTAATATACGTATGGATAGATGCATTATCTTGCTATCTCACAGCTTTGGGATACGAAACAGAGGATGATGAGAACTTTCAAAAATTCTGGCCTGCAGATGTTCATTTAGTCGGAAAAGAAATAGTGAGATTCCATACTATTATTTGGCCTGCTTTGCTCATGGCATTGGATTTGCCGCTTCCTAAAAAAGTATTCGGGCATGGCTGGATACTATTTGATGACGACAAGATGTCAAAATCCAAAGGAAATGTCATTTACCCAGAGCCTATCATAGAACTTTATGGAGTAGATGCGTTTAAATATTTCCTACTAAGAGAATTTTCGTTTGGACAAGATGGATCTTTTTCAAGAGAAAAGTTCCTGCAAAGACTAAATTCAGACCTTGCAAATGATTTGGGAAATCTAGTCAGCAGAACGATCACGATGATTGAAAAATACAATGATTCTCTAATACCAAAGCCTGTACTTGAAGAGGGCATAGACAAAGAACTTAAGGACATGGCGAGCGCAACGCATAAAAAAGTAGATGAGTACATGCAAGAATTTAATTTCTCATATGCTCTCGAAGAGATATGGAAGCTCATCAGAAGGACAAATAAATATGTAGATGAAACAATGCCTTGGATATTGGCAAAGGAGAATAAAAAAGACAGACTAGACACTGTGCTGTACAATTTAGCTGAAAGCTTAAGAATTGTCGCAGTACTCTTGAACCCATTTATGACAAATACATCAAAAAACATGTTGGATCAACTTGGAGTAACCGAAAGCTTATCATGGGAAGATGCAGGAGAATGGGGAAAACTGGAATCGAATCTAAGGGTGAACAAAAAAGATATCATGTTCCCTAGATTGGATATTGAAAAAGAATTAGTAAAGCTTGAAAAAGCCAACTCTGATCTAATAGAAAAAAGAAGAGAATTAAAGGAGAAGAAGAAATTGGAAGAAAATAAAGAAGTCAAAGAAACCAAAGAATTAGAAGAGAAAGAAGAACTTATTACAATAGACGATTTTGCAAAAGTAAAACTAAAGGTAGCAAAAGTAATAGATTGCACAAACCACCCAAAGGCCGACAAATTGTTAGTGCTTACTTTGAAAATCGGGGATGAAACAAGAACTGTCGTATCAGGTATAAAGGAATATTATAAACCTGAGGATCTAATTGGAAAGAAAGTCATAGTAGTAGCAAATTTAAAGCCAGTTAAATTAAGAGGCATAGAATCAAGAGGCATGATACTAGCTGCCGAAGACGAAAACGGAAACTTAACTTTGCTGTCAACATTAGATGAAATTGAAGATGGTGCAACCATATCTTAATAGGGAGAAGAAATAGATGTTTATTGATAGTCACACACATTTAGATGATGAGAGATTTGACAGCGATAGAGATTTAGTCATAAAAAACTTAAAAGCCAATGAAATTGATTTAGTGGTAAATATAGGGGCTGATATTGCTTCTAGCATAAGCACTATGAACCTCGCTAAAACACATGAAAACATATACGCCGCTGTTGGAGTTCACCCTCATTCAGTCAGTGAACTTGTTGGAGTTGGATTGGACGAGATAGAGAATTTAGCCAGACAAGACAAAGCTGTCGCCATTGGTGAGATAGGCTTGGATTATTACTATGAGAACTCACCTAAAAATCTACAAAAAGAATATTTCATAGAGCAGATTAGATTGGCAAAAAAGCTTGATTTGCCAATAGTCATTCACTCTAGAGAAGCGGTTAAGGACACCTTGGATATAATAAAATCAGAGAAAAGCTCAAATTTAAGAGGAGTCATGCACTGCTTTTCTAGTAGTGTAGAAATTGCTAAAGAATATATAAAACTTGGCTTTTACATTGCAATCGGAGGAGTTGTCACATTTAAAAATGCTAGAGTCACAAAAGAGGTAGCCCAATTTATACCACTAGAAAATCTGCTGATTGAAACAGACTGTCCCTATTTAGCGCCAGAACCTTTTAGAGGCAAAAGGAATGAACCGAAGTACATTAAATACACCGCAGAAGAAATTGCTAAAATTAAAGAGATCGATTTAGAAGAAATAGCATACAGCACGAGCGCAAATGCAAAGAAGCTCTTTGGCATAGCGACTGGTGATGCAAATGATTAAAGAAGTCATCGTCGTAGAAGGAAAAGATGACATAGCTAAAGTTAAATCAGCAATTGAATGCGAATGTATTGCTACCAATGGCTTTGCATACGGCAAGAAATTCATCAACATATTAAAGAAGATCGACAGAGAAAGAGGAATAATCATTTTTACAGATCCCGACTACCAAGGAGAAAAAATAAGACGGGAATTAAAGAAATTGTTTCCAAATGCAAAACATGCATTTTTATCTCAAGAGAAAGCTCTTAAAGATGGAGATATCGGAATAGAAAATGCGAATAAAGAAGATATCATAGAGGCTATAAGCAAAGTAAGACCTACGATGATAGAAAAAGAAGAGATATTTACAGTGAAAGATATGATAGCAAATAACCTCGCAAATGGAAATGGCGCAAAATATAGGAGAGAACAGTTGGGGAACATATTAGGCATAGGCTATGCAAATTCAAAGACTTTTCTTGAAAGACTAAACGCCTTTGGAGTAACTAAAGAAGAATTCATAGACGCTTTAAAAAGGATAGATAACAATGCACGATAAAAGACTTTATTCACCAAATCAAATAAGAGATATTCTCGAACAACATGGGTTTAATTTTTCCAAAGCGCTTGGTCAAAACTTTCTAATTGATGGGAATATAGTAAGAAAAATTTGCGATGCAGCGGGAGTGGATGAAAATACAAACGTACTTGAGATAGGCCCGGGAATAGGCACGCTTACTGAGGAATTAGCTATGAATGCCAAAAAGGTAGTTGCAATAGAATTGGACGAGAGATTAAAGCCTATACTTGAAGAAACTCTAAGAGATTTTGAAAATGTAAATGTGATATATGGCGATTGTTTAAAGCTCGACTTAAAAGAGATTATTGAAAGAGAATTCAACGGTGAGCGAATTTCAGTAGTTGCAAATCTTCCATATTATGTGACCACACCCATATTGGAAAAGCTATTTGAAAATGATCTTCCAATCGATTCAATAACAGTGATGGTACAGAGGGAAGTGGCAATGAGAATGACTGCGCAAGCAGGGGCAAAAGACTACAGCTCGTTGTCTGTCTTTGTCAGATTTTACTCTGAACCGAAAATTGAATTTAAAGTGCCAAACACAGTTTTTATGCCCAAGCCCAAAGTTGACAGCGCTGTTGTAAAAATGGAGTTGAACAAATCATATGATGTGGATAAAGAACTTTTTTTTAGAATAGTAAAAGCTGCTTTTTCAAAGAGGAGAAAGACCATTATAAACGCTCTATCGAGCTATGAGGGTATTGACAAGGACAAACAAAGCATCAAGGAAATTCTATATATAGCAGACATAGACGAAAATAGAAGAGCAGAGGATTTGACGATAGAAGAATATATAAATTTAACTAAAATATGGGACATGAGTTTAAAAGTAGGATTATTGGGTAAAAAAAGACTGTATTGACAACAATACCCTATGGGGGTATAATAAATGTAACAGATATATTAAATAATTGGAGGGGATAACTATGAAAAATGTCGTAGTATATACAAGCAGCACTTGCCCATACTGCACCATGGCAAAAAATCATCTAAAAGAAAAAGGTGTAGATTATGTTGAAAAAAATGTCTCAACTGACAATGAAGCAAGAAAAGAATTAATGGCAATGGGACATATGGGTGTACCAGTCATTTTAATTGATGGCGAAGAAATAGTTGGATTTGACAAAGACAAAATAGATGCTCTTTTGGGAGCATAAAAAAATAGGGTAGATTATCTACCCTATTTTTTATGCGTTTAGATCTTTCATAAGGCTGTTTAAATCAAGACCATGAACCATAGCTGCTTCTTCAAGGCTTTCCATTTGGCTTGAAGGGCATCCTACACAGCCCATTCCATGTCTAAGAAGTATTTCTATTGCTTCAGGTTTTTTCCTGATAACTTCGCCGATTAGCATATCTTTTTTAATTTCCATATTCAAAACCCCCTTTAATTCATACTATAATACTAGCATATAAATTAAATTTTGGCTAGTGTTTTTTTAAATTGTAATTGTTTCAAAAATCAATTTTTGGGAATAATATACATAGGAGGCGATATCATGAGTGATTCAAAAAATAATTCAGGGATTTTAGATTTGATCGTTAAGATAATAGTTTCAGCTGTTGTTTTAGGGATAACAGCATTTTTCACACCCGGTTTTAGCACATCTGGGATTGGGACTTTGATTCTTGCGGCAATAGTAATAGGAGTGCTAAATTGGGTAGCTGTAAAGGTAGTAGGGGTTAACGCTTCTCCATTTGGAGCAGGGGCTATAGGTTTTATTGTGACGGCTCTAGTTTTATACTTGACCAGATACTTTGTCGACGGTTACAATATCACAATACTGGGAGCAATTATAGGCGCCTTGGTTTTAGGCATAGTAGATGCGCTGCTCCCTGGAAGAAGAGTATAAAATATATGTCAATAGTCAGTGAAAATGTCATGTAAAAGTATAAAGTTTTATTCAATGAAAATGTCACTATTAGAATTTGAAAATATATTTACACTGTTTTATTGGAAAAAGGCTTTTAATTCATTTTAAGAGATGTTTTACCTATAAAAATCTCTAAGACACGATGTTTACGCCTTGAAGATTTCACTAGAAAAATCTATTCCCTATCAATAGGTATAAATAGTTCTTCACAGTATAAGCTCTCAAATACTAGAAATCAAAACCCTATCAATAAAAATAGGCACAAGAAAATAAACCCTTGCAAAAGAGCCT